>JAJYMR010000280.1 GCA_021786815.1 Deltaproteobacteria bacterium | reverse complement strand
TCTTTATCGCCGCGATGATCTGGTTCTGGGTGAGCGAACTCGTGAACAAGCCCACCGCGACGAAGCTCACGGCCAGGAACGCAAGCCCGAGATAGCCCGCAAATATCACGCCGATTTCAGGATTGCCGAACAGGATCAGGATGAACGGGAACGTCCCGGCAAGCGCTATCATGATGAGCAGGAAGAGCGCCGCCGCGATGAACTTGCCCGCCACGATCTCGCCGGTCCTGATTGGCGCCGTCAGCAGAAACTCGTAGGTGCCCGTGCGCTTCTCCTCGGCGAACGACCGCATCGTGATCGCCGGCACCAGGATCACCAGCACGATCGCTAGGTTATGGAGCATCGGCTCGATCACCCAGCTATTCAGGTTCATGTGCGCCAGGACCTGCGGATTCTGCATCGCGGCATATATCTGCAGCACCAGGTCGAAGCGCCTGAGCAGGGTGAAGAAGAAAAACCCGCCGAGCAACAGGAAGACGGTCATCACCACGTAGGCGACCGGCTGGACGAAATAGGCCGCGAGTTCCTTGCCTGCGATAATCAGCGAATTCTTCATCAGCGATCCCGAAAGCCGCTATTCGTGCCCCGCATCGACTTCCTCGAGCGTCTCTTCCCGGGCCTCTTCGAGGTCATGACGCTCCTTCGTAATCGCGTCGAGGAAAACGTCCTCTAGCGTGCTGCCCTCGGGAAGCTCAGCCAGTTTCTTTTCAAGCACCACATGCCCGTCAGCGATTATCACGACCTTGTCGCAGATCTGGGAGACCTCGGGCAGGATATGGGTCGAAAGCACGACCGTGCGCGAGCCGGCGAGCGTCCGGATTAGAGCGCGAATCTCATGAATCTGGCGCGGATCAAGCCCGATGGTCGGCTCGTCCATCACCAGCACCGGCGGATCGTGGATCAGCGCCTGCGCGAGGCCGACCCGCTGGCGATAGCCCTTGGAAAGCTGGCCGCATATGCGATGCGCCACGGATTCGAGCCCACATACGCTGATCGCGTGGTCGAGCGCGTCGGCAAGCTTCGAGCGCGCAACGCCGCGAAGCCGCGCGACGAAGCGCAGATAGGCGTCCACCCGCATGTCGCCGTAAAGCGGAGGATTCTCGGGCAGATATCCGATCTTGCGCCGTGCTTCGAGCGACTGGGTGAAAATATCGAGCCCGTCTATAAGAACAGTGCCCGACGTCGCCGGCATGAAGCCGGTGATTATCCGCATCGTGGTCGTCTTGCCCGCGCCGTTCGGCCCGAGAAACCCAAGAATCGACCCGCGCTCAGCGGTGAAGGAGATGTCCCTGACGGCGACGAAATCGCCGTAGTACTTGGTTAGGTTCCTGACCTCTATCATCTGACGTGGACGCCTATGCCTCCAGGAAGCAACGAATCCCGGGCGAATTCTTTGACGAACAGTACCCCCGAGTAATTCAGCGACCGGGCAATCAACGGCGGCCGGAAGGACCGTCGCGTCAGACAATGAATATTACAAGCCTTCGCCGATGTTAAGAGCGTCTGTGTTAAGAGGATTTGAAGGACAAGCCCACGCTTTTTTTTTGCAAACCGGTTCCGGTAGTTTCGTTATATGGCGCAAGAGCGGCGGGATCTCTACCTGGTTGACGGCTCCGGATACATCTTCCGGGCCTTCTTCGCGTTGCCGCCGTTGTCCACGTCGCGCGGGATGCCGACGCAGGCGGTGTACGGGTTCATCCGGATGCTCTTCAAGCTCATCAAGGAGGAACATCCGACCCGTATCGCCGTGGTCTTCGATTCGCCCAAGCGGACTTTCCGCGAAGACCTGTTCGAGGATTACAAGGCCAACCGTCCGCCGGCGCCAAGTGACCTGAGCGTCCAGATCCCTTACATACATCGCGCGGTCGAAGCCTTCCGGATAAAGAGTCTCGTTCGCGAGGGCTACGAGGCCGACGACGTAATCGGAACGCTCGCGGCCCGCGCCGCGCGCGAGCGCTTCCAGACCGTGATAATCACGGCCGACAAGGACTTCATGCAGATCGTCGGCCCGCACACGACCCTGTGGGACACGATGCGCGACAGGCGCGTCAGCGTTCGCGAGGTGCGTGAGCGCTTCGGCGTCGAACCCGGCGCTCTTATCGAAATCCAGGCGCTGATGGGCGACCCGATCGACAACGTCAAAGGCGTGCCCGGCGTCGGTGAGAAGACCGCAACCGCGCTCATCCGTGAATTTGGCGACGTGGAAACCCTCTACCGCAGCCTCGATGGGCTGGCAAAGGGCAAAATCCGGGGCGCAAAGCGTCTTGCGGCGCTGCTTGCCGAGCATCGCGCCGACGTCGAACTGGCGCGCAAGTTGGTGAGCATCAAGACCGACGTTCCGCTCGACGTCACGCCCGAGGAACTGACCTGGCCAGGGATCGATGAAGCGGCGGTGGCGGCGCTCCTGCGCGAACTCGAGTTTACCTCGCTGCTGGAGGAACTTGCGCCATCGCAGGCGGCCCTGCCGCTCGTGACAAGCCAGGAAGTGACGCTCACGGGCGAGAGCGTGACGCAGGCGGCGGCGCATCTCAAGGCCTCGAAGCGCCTCGCGCTGCATCTGGTGGAGGACGAAACCGGCGCGCGGCTCAAAATCCGTGGTGACGACAAGATCTACGTTGCGCAAGGCAGTCTTATCGGCGAACTCGGCGGAATCCTTGGCGAGCCGTCGCCGCCCAAGGCCTGTCACGATCTCAAGACGCACATACGGCGGCTCTCGCGCTACGGGATTGCGCTTGCGGGCGTCGATTTCGACACGATGCTCGCGGGTTTCCTGATAAATCCGGGACGTCCGGAACCTTCGCTCGCCGACCTTTATCATGACCATCTGGCCGGCCTGCGTCCGGGCGGTTCGACCGGCTCGGAGCCCGAGATCGTCGCGGCGCTAAACGAGGCGCTTGCTCCAAAGCTTGCGGCGGACGGCCTCGGCCGGCTGTTCCGCGAGATCGAGATGCCTGTCGCCGAGCTGCTGGCCGAGATGGAAGCGACGGGGGTCAAGGTTGACCGTGACGCGCTCAACGCGATCTCGCGCGAATTCGGCGAAGAGGCTGCAAGGCTCGAACGCGAGTGTTACGAGCTTGCCGGCCTCGAGTTTAACCTCAACTCGCCGGCGCAGTTGCGCGACGTCCTGTTCAACCGTCTGAAGCTCACGGCGCGGGGGCTCAAGCGGACCAAAAGCGGCTATTCGACCGACGCAGATACGCTGGAAAAGCTCGCCGCGGCGCATCCGATGCCGCGCAAGCTGCTCGAATATCGGACGCTGACCAAGCTCAAGTCCACTTACGCCGACGCGCTCGCGAGCCTGCTCGATCCCACAACCGGCCGCATCCACACGACCTTCCATCAGGCGCTCACCGCGACTGGCCGGCTCAGCTCGAGCGACCCGAACCTGCAGAATATTCCCACCCGCAGCCCCGAAGGCCAGCGTATCCGGCGCGCCTTCGTGGCCGAGCCGGGACGGTTGCTCCTTTCGGCCGACTATTCGCAGATAGACCTTCGCGTGCTGGCCCATCTGTCCGGAGACCCCACGTTGACCAGCGCCTTCAGGAAAGGCGAAGATATTCATATCCGGACCGCAACCGAATTGCTGGGGGTACCGCCCGAGAAGGTCGACGCAACCGCCCGGCGCCTGGCCAAGACAATCAATTTCGGGATTATCTACGGGATGGGGCCGCAGCGCCTTGCAACCGCGCTCGGCATTTCGACGTCTGAAGCAGCGGACTATATCAAGCGCTACTTCGATCGCCTGGAGGGGGTGCGCAGCTTTATAGACGAAACTCTGGCGAAGGCTCGTGAGACCGGTTTTGTGACCACGATGTACGGCAGGCGGCGCTATCTTCCGGAACTTCATGCGCCCGAGGGTGGTGCGCGTGCCCAGGCTGAAAGGATCGCCGTTAATACGCCGATTCAGGGAACCTCGGCCGACCTGATAAAAGTCGCGATGGTGCGGCTTGGGGCGCAGCTCAGGTCTCGTGCCCATGAGGCCCGGATGGTGATGCAGGTACACGATGAGCTTTTGCTGGAAGTCCAAAGCGAAAATCTGGGCGAAACCAGGGAGGTAGCCAGGCGCGAGATGGAACAGGCCGCGGAACTTACGGTGCCGCTCAAGGTGGACCTCAAATGGGGCCGCAACTGGGCCGAACTCGGCGCCGCCTCGGAGCAATCGGACTGAATTAAAGCCGCCGGACCAGCGTCTAACTCCATTGAGAAACAAGAGCCGCCCAGACGGCGACGAAGCCGAACTCATAGCGCGGGCGAAGAAAGGCGACCGCGAAGCTTTCGGAGCCCTTGTAAAGCGCTACGAACGGCGGGTTATCGGGGTCGCGCTGGCGGTCGTACACAACCAGGATGACGCACTTGAACTTGCGCAGGAAACTTTCGTACGGGCCTTCGAGAACCTGGGGAGTTTCGAGTCGCGCTCGAGTTTTTCGACATGGCTTTATCGGATTGCCGCAAACCTTGCGATCGATTTCTGGCGCAGGGAGGGACGTTACAACGTGTTGCGCGGTGAGGATGCCGAAAACGAGCTGAGGCGTCTGCCCAGCGCCCGCGGCGACTCTTTCACGGCCGCCACGCGCAGCGAACTCGGCGAGCGGCTGAGCAAGGCGCTTGAACAGTTGACGCCCGAACATCGCGCCGTGATACTGTTGCGGGAAGTTGAAGGATTGTCTTACGACGAGATTAGTGAAGTGCTGAATTGCCCGCGCGGCACCGTGATGAGCAGATTGCACTATGCACGGAGCCGGCTGCGGGGAATTCTCAAGGACTTCACGTCGAGCTGAGCGAAGATGGCGGACTGTAGCGAAATCGGCCTGATGCTCGGCCCCTTCGAGGACGGCGAGCTGGAACCGCACGAGATGCAGGAAGTCGCGCGGCATCTCGCCCGATGCAATGACTGCGAAAAGCTGCTTCTGGATTACGGGATTGTCGGGCGCGAGCTCAGAACTCTCGCCTCGCAGCCGGCGCTGCCCGCGCCTGAAGCGTTCGCCCAGACGGTCGACGCCCGGATTGCGAAGCTGAGAGTTCCGTGGCGCAGGCGCAGCGCGCTCGCGTTCAGGGGATGGGGCGAGCAGATGGGAGCCGCGTTTGCCTCGATGGCGCTTGCGGCCACCGCTGCGGTTGTCACCATCCTGCTGTTGAGCCCGGCGGCGCGTGTCTATCTGACTCGCCAGCCGGCCGCCTCTCTGGCGCGGCTGGAAACCAAGGTGGGAGAACCGCGACAGCAACTGGCATCGGCCGAGAGCCCGGTAGCTGTGAGCACTCCCGGCAACTCCGAGGCAATCATCTCGCGGCTGGAGTCGAACATACCTTCGGTCGCCCTCTGGAGTGAGCCGCAGGACGGCACTACGGTGATTTGGCTGCCGGACCAGCCGCAGCAATAGCAGTTTACAGCCGATGCTTGCCTGGCGTGTTCATCTCACTCTCATCGCGGCGGCGCTCATCGCGATAACGGCGCAGGGAACCGCGGTCGCGGGGGGATCAGCACCGCAACGCATCAATCTCCACGTTGATTCCGTGGTTGCCTCGGACACGCACGAGGGCGTGGACAAGCGGCTTGCCGGGATGGGCCGGCGCCTGCACCTGCTCTTCAACTACAGCACCTACCGCCTCATCAGCCATCAGGATGGCCACACCGAGTGCGGCCAGATGATCTCGTTCATGCTGCCCGGCGGAAGGATCCTGCATATCCAGCCGCGCGAAGTCGACGGTGACATGATCGCGATGGAACTGGTGCTGTTCCAGGGCGCGCGCCCGCTGATGACCACCGACCTGAAGCTCAAGAACCACGGCATTCTCATCGTCGGCGGTCCGCGCTACGAACAGGGCATGCTCATCATCTCGATCGGCGCCGACGCCGAGCAGAGCGGCCGCACCAGAAGCACGCCCACCTCTGCGGTAAACGCCGAGTAATCCGCGGTCCGCGCACCGAGCGTTCCTATCCATAGCGCGAGGGCGAAAGCCAACGCTCGACAGTCAGAACCGTCGCGATGCTTTTTTGCAGGGCGCTCTACGCGCTACTTCGGCGGCATCCTGAGCGCGCCGTCGAGCCGGATGGTCTCACCGTTGAGCATCGGATTCTCCACGATATGGCGTGCCAGCGCCGCGTACTCCGAAGGGCGTCCCAGGCGCGACGGAAACGGGATCTGCGCTTCCAGCACCTTGCGGTTCTCCTCGCGCAACCCCGCGAGCATCGGCGTCTCGAACGTGCCCGGCGCGATCGTGCACACGCGGATTCCGCGCGAAGAGAGATCGCGTGCGATCGGCAACGTCATCGCGACCACGCCGCCCTTGGATGCCGAGTAGGCCGCCTGTCCGATCTGTCCGTCGAAAGCCGCCACTGAAGCGGTGTTGACGATCACGCCGCGCTCGCCTTCTGAATTCGGCTCGTTGTTCACCATCTGCGCCGCCGCGAGCCTGATCGCGTTGAACGTCCCAGAGAGATTAACCGCGAGCACCTTGTTGAAGAGGTCGAGCGGATGCGGTCCCTCCTTGGTGACGGTGCGCGCCGCGCGCCCGATTCCGGCGCAGTTGATGAGCACGTGAATCCTGCCGAAACGCGCCACGGTCTGCGAAACCGCCTGCGCCACGTCGTCCGCCGAAGCAACGTCGGCGGCAACGAAGAGCGCCGACGCGCCCAGCGACTCCGCGACTTTCGCGCCCGGCGACTTGGGCAGATCGAGGATCGCTACACGCGCTCCGGCTTGCGCGAATTCGCGCGCCGTAGCTTCGCCGAGGCCCGACCCTCCGCCGGTAATCAAGGCAACCGCATTCTTAAGCTCCATCTCAACCTCTCAGAAAAATCATTGCGACCGCGCAAACGATAGGAGCGCTCTGGTCCGAACGCAACAATGGCACGCGAGACGGCGCCGATTGACCCGCGCACGCGGACAAGAGCCGTACCTCATCCGATATCGGCCACGCGCGGAAGAACCTTCGTCCAGAACAGCTCCATGCTTCTCGTCAGATGCTCGTGCGCGAGCAGCCCGTTGTACATCCAGGCGAAGATCCACCGCACCGGCAGGCGTTTGGTCATGTACTCCAGTTGGCGGGTCACGGTATCGACCGAGCCGACCAGAGCTAGGCCCTCGTTGAACAGATCCGCTTCCTTGCCGGTTTCCTCGTCAACCAGGCCGCGCGAAAAACCGAACGGCGCGAACCATTGCTGGCCGCAGAAGTAACCGCTGTCGTGCCAGAGCCGGTACGCCTCCTCGTCGGTATCCGCAATTACAAGATCGCGCAACACGCCCATCCCCTCCCCGAGCGGCTTTCCGGACACTTCCGCGTAGATCTCGCACAGCCGATGCTCGAGTTTCGGATGCAGCGGCGGCAGAATCGCGGTCACGCCCTCCTGCGCGCACCATCTGATACTCCGCTCCGACGATGCGAAGGGCTGAAACAGCGGCGGATGCGGCTTCTGCACCGGTTTCGGCACCACGGATACGGATTTTACGATTCCGTTTTCCACGCCGCCGCCCCATTTTTGCGTCGCCTCGATATTCCATGGCGTGTCGCCAGGCGGAATCCGCCAGTACTTGCCCTGAAAGGAGATGAAATCCTGCGTCCAGCACTGCTTGACGATACGGAAGCACTCCTCGAACGCCGCCCGATTCGCGGCGTCGATCTCGTCGTGCTGATGGGGCTGCGCGCCGTGGATGCCGTGCGTCTGCTGCGCCATGATATCGACCCATCGCCGCTGATACCCACGCGCAAAGCCCGCGTTGGCGCGTCCGCCCGTCATATGGTCGAGCATCGCGATGTCTTCCGCGACGCGAATCGGGTTGTGCGACGGAAGCACGATGCCGAGTTGGCCGACGCGAAGCCGCTTCGTCTGCATTCCGACGAACAGATCGAGCAGCACCGGGTTGTTCGACAGCTCGAAACCTTCCACATGGAAGTGATGCTCCGTGAAGCTCATCGAGTCGTAGCCGAGTTCGTCGGCGAGCTTCGCCTCCACGGACAACTCGGCGAGCATCCTGTCGTACGCCTCGCCCTTAAGCCCGATTCGTCCCCGCTCTATCTCACTCTTGCTGCCGATCGTCGGCAGGTAAAACAATGACACTTTCATGGTCGCCTCATCAGGTTGGCGCCCGAAAATGCGGCGCGTGTTCCGACTGTAAACCGTGCAAACTCAAACCGGCAAGCGCGCGGCTTCGACCTGCCTTCGCGCACGGGCGCGCCGCGGTCCGATTCGAATCAGACGCCGTGGCGTCGTGGAGCGCGCACGGCGCCGTTTTCGTTCCCGCGCGGCCATCGCGGCGGCGCGAGCACGAACGTCAATACCACGAGCGCTCCGAAACCCAGGTACAGCGCGGCGAAAACCCACGGCGGCCAGTCGTAATAGATCAGGCGATGGAGCCAGTAGGCGACGAAATCGCCGGGATACGGGCTCTGTCCGGCGCGACGCCTGAAATCGCTCTCGAGCACCGTCAGCGGACACATCGAGCCCGTCACCGACTCTGCGCATACGAAGACGATCGAAAACAGATGGACGAAACGGAAGCTGAAATTCCTCACCCATCCCCATCCGAGCGCCACGCCGAGCAGGATCGCGGCAAACCCAAACACCACGAAGGCAATAAATGCCGCGTGCACGACCAGCACCGCGTCGGCAAGCACCTGCCATAGCATCGCGGCTCCATCATGAGCGCGCCGCGGGCCTAAAGCGCAAGCCGAACGCGCTTTTGCCGGTCCGCGCGTCAGGGCGCTATACTCGGCGGACTTTTACACACAAAACCTGTGTCGAGGACCGTCGCGCGACAAGGCGACGCTCGGCGAGGAGAAGGAAATGCGGCTTAGGGACAAGGTTTCAGTCATCACGGGCGCGGGCTCGGGAATCGGCGAGGCGACCGCCAAAACCTTCGCGCGCGAAGGCGCTGCGGTGGTCGTAGCCGATATCTCCGAAGAGGGCGGCAACCGCGTCGTCAGCGAGATTCGCAAGGCGGGCGGCACGGCGGAGTTCCTTCGCGTCGATACCCGCAACCTCAAGGATATCGACCGGATGATAAAGCTCGCCACCGACAAGTTCGGCCGGCTCGATATCCTGCACAACAACGCCATCACCATCGACACCGGACGCATCGCCGAGATGACGGTCGAGGGGTGGCAGAAAACGGTTGACGTGGGACTCACCGCGTACTGGTACGGAATCAAGGTCGCGATCGAGCGCGCGATGCTCCCGCAGAAAAAGGGCGCGATCGTCAGCACCGCTTCGGTCTCGGGACTCGCGGGAGATTACACGCTCGGCGCCTACAACGCGGTCAAGCACGGCGTGGTCGCGCTCACCAAGGCGACGGGAATCGAATACGCGCGCAAGGGAATCCGATGCAACGCCGTGTGCCCCGGACCGATCGCCACGCCGCCGCTGCTCAATATCGAAAAGGAGCGCCCGGACATCATCGGGCGGATTCGCGAGGCTATTCCGATGGGCCGTCTCGGCGACCCCAACGAAGTCGCAAATGTGGTCCTGTTCCTCGCCTCCGACGAGGCTTCATTCGTAACCGGCGCATTCTTCGTCGTTGACGGCGGGCTTTGGGCTCATTCCGGGATGCCGAGCCTTTCGGGCGAAGGTCCCGACTGGTAAATCGCCAACCGGGGAGGATTCAACGATGTCGCAGCAACAGCTTCAGCAACTCATCCAGATGTTCAAGTCACGCCCGGTGCTCGAATCGCCCACCGTCGCCGAGATGCGCGCGGGGTTCGAGCAGATGGCGGGAGCGCTTCCCGTCGAACCCGACGTGAAGTGCGAGCCGGTCAAGGCCGCAAGCGTGCCGGCGGAATGGATCAGCGCGCCCGGCGCGGATCCGGGGCGCGCCGTGCTCTATCTCCACGGCGGCGGTTATGTAATCGGCTCGATAAATACGCATCGAGCGTTTGCCGGGATGCTCTCCCGCGCGGCCAAAGCGCGCGTGCTTGTGATCGATTACCGCCTCGCGCCCGAGCATCCGCATCCCGCGGCCGTTGACGACTCGGTCGCGGCGTACCGATGGATGCTCGCGAGCGGACTCAAGCCGTCGCGTATCGCGGTCGGCGGCGATTCCGCGGGTGGTGGTCTCACGGTCGCAGCCCTGGTTGCGATTCGCGAGGCCGGACTCGCGATGCCCGCTGCGGGCGTATGCCTTTCGCCGTGGATCGATCTGGAGGCAATCGGCGATTCGATGACGACCAGGGCCGCGGCAGATCCGATCGTTCAGAAGGCGGGACTGCTCCAGATGGCGGCGGCGTATCTCGCAGGCAAGGACCCGCGCACTCCGCTTGCCGCACCGCTTTACGCGGACTTGAGCGGACTTCCGCCGATACTCATCCAGGTCGGCACGGCAGAGACGCTGTTCGACGACGCCGCGAGGCTGGCCGAGCGAGCGCGCAAGGCCGGAGTCAACGTTGAGTACGAGCCGTGGGAAGGGATGATCCACGTCTGGCAGATCTTCGCCCCGATGCTTGACGAGGGCCGCGAGGCTATCGGCCGGATTGGAGAATTCGTGCGCAAAACCGCTCCCTGAGCGGACATTTCACGCAAAACATGGCGCGGGCGAGGAACTCTCATCCTCGCCCGCGCCTCGATACCGCAAGGCAACGGGAGAGCGATACGTCCGATGAACGTGCGGGTCGCAGCTATCGACTGGCAGCGTGTCGGCACCGAACTCGACGAGCACGGCTACGCGACCGTCGGCCAGGTTCTGACCGCGCCGGAATGCGCGGAACTCGTCGCGCTCTATCCCGAGCGCGCGCGTTTTCGAAGCCGTATCGAGATGGAGCGCCTGCGCTTCGGCATCGGCGAATACAAGTATTTCGCGCGGCCTCTGCCCGCGATCGTCCAAGACCTTCGCGTCGCGATTTATCGCCGACTCGCGCCGATAGCCAATCGATGGGCCGAACGTCTCGAGGGCAAATCGCCCTACCCGCCTTCGCTCGCCTCGTTCCTGCGCATCTGTCACGCGCACGGG
>JAJYMR010000416.1 GCA_021786815.1 Deltaproteobacteria bacterium | reverse complement strand
ATGTGGAACCGCTATCGATGCCAGGACGGCCGATGGATTTACTTCGTCATGCCTCAGGCCGACCGGCACTGGCCGGATTTCTGCGCAGCGCTTGGGCGCGAGGACTGGAAGGACGATCCGCGCTTTTTGGATTCCGCCACGCGCAGGGCGAACAATCGCGTCCTGGCGGAAGAGATAAGCTTGATGGTTGCGACGCGCCCGCTTTCCGAATGGGGACCGATCCTCGATCGGCATGGTCTCATCTGGGCGCCGGTTCTGACCGACGCCGAAGTTCTTGAAGACCCACAGGCGCACGCGATAGGCGCCTTCGTCGCGGTCGAGCACCCGTCGGTTCCCGGATGCCGCGTGGTCGCAAGCCCGGTCGAGTTCGGCGACCGCCCGGGCGCGGCGGGCTACGCCGCGGCGCCCGACCTCGGCCAGCACAGTGAAGAGGTCGCTCTCGAACTCGGGCTGTCCTGGGAGCAGATCGCAAGGCTCAAAAGCGCGGGAATCCTGGGCTGACCGAAGCCGCGCGCGGACACTACCAAGCGCAAAATTTCTTTTAGTTTCCGCCGATTTTCGGGCTTTACGGGCGACGGTTTTGACGCTCGCGCGAGTGCGCTCGTATGATTCGTACCGCTCTCATTCGAATCGGAGGTTTCGCAACCCGTGCGCATGGTCGTTCCACCCCTGAGCCATCGCAGAGTTATCGACCGTAATCTGGCTGATTTCTTCCGTAGCCATCGCCATACGGCGTTCAGGCGTGCTCTTTCTGATCTGTGCCGCTTTTACAGCGTCAAACTGCCGCGAATCGAATGGTTCGAGTACCTTGATTGGGGAAAAACGGCCGGAAAAACCTACGAGGACGGCCGGATCCATCTGATTCATCCTGAAAACTGGAAGCGTGGCCGCGTTTACAAGACCGAGCGGATGTGGATCCAGACGCTCTATCACGAGATGGGCCACTACCTGCTCTGGACCGACGCCGAGCGCAAGGCCGACGTCTTCCAGCGCAGGATGGTGCGCGGATTACGCGACTCGCGTTCGCGAAAAGCGGGCTCGGCCAGGGCTGCGAGCAAACGCAAGGCGGCGGTTCGAACTAGGAAACGGCGCACCCGCGCCGCTTGCGACCGCTCCGGACGCGCCGCCGTCGTACGCCGTGCGCGCGGCAAACGGAGGGCGTAGAATAGAGCCGCGATGGCGCACAAGCCGAATGTCGAAAACCGATGGTGGGTCGAGACCACCGTCAAGAAACCGCGCAAAGGCAAGGCCGAGAGCGAGATGCCGAAGCTCCCGGTCGCGATGGGCTTTTACCAGGTCGCTCGCGACTACGAGCAGGAAAAGGCCAAGGAAGATCTGACCGACAACAATCTCCGTATCGCGCGCCAGGCCAATCCGCAGCAGGGCGAGTGGGTCTACGTGCCGATGACGGAAGAACATTATCCGCCCCACCTGATCAAGCGCGTCAAGGAGGAATTCCGCCTCCCGCGCGAGGCGCGCGGAATCGTGCTGGACCACGGACGCGTCGTCCGCCTGCTCATCTGCGGTCCTCAGCTCGAGGACTGGATGATCGACGTGACGCTCGGCGAAGAGCCTTCGGTGGACGTTTACGTGTGGGGAACGATGTACCGCGAGCAGCTTTTCAAGCGCGCCGAAGACACGCTCAGGCAGGCGCGCCGATGGACGATCAACCTGCTCAAGAATCCCCCCGTGCGCGACGAACCCTTCCGCGGCGCCTTGCTGTAAGAATTCGCTGGCTGCGGCGCTGCAGCAGAAAACGGACCCTCACCGCCTCGCAAAAGATGCTCGGCCGCCTCTCCCGCCAGGGGAGAGGCATTTTGAGGAGGCATGCTTGCGGGGCGCTACTTGGGGAACTGGACCGTCGCCGTACCCGTCACCATCCGCTCTCCATCCTCGTTTTCGATCCACAGATCGATTTCGCAGGCGCGCTCCTCGGGATAGGTGTGGGTCACGAAGCCCTGCAAGCTAATCGTGTGGTCCGGCTGCACCAGGACCCGGTAGGTCGTGCCGATCCTGACGATGCGCGCGCCGCTTTGCCCGATCCAGTCGGTTACGAGCTTGGTGAGCAGGCCAAGGCTCATGTTGCCCGGGATGATCATTCCGGGCAGGCCTTCCTTGCGCGCGCCCTCGTCGTCGGTGAAGCGCGGCGCGTCGAGTCCGCATGCGCGCGCGTATCGGCGCGACTGTTCCTTGCTCAAAAACATCGGCTCGGGACCGATCGCGGCTCCGATCTGCACGTTCTCGAACCTGTCTATTGCAACGATATCCGACATGAGGGCTCTCAGGTGCGATGCATGAAGCGATGGTCGATGTGGGCGACCACTTCGCCGCGCTGGTTCTTGAGCGTCGAGCGCACGACCACGAATACCATCGTGCCGCTTCGCCCAGTCTTCTCGTAAATCTCTTTAACCGAGGAGTTGAGCGTAACCTTGTCGCCAGGCCGGAGGGGCGCGACGAACTCCACGTCCTTTCCGGCGTCGAACCCCGCCCGCCCGAAGCGCGGAATGTTCTGGAAAAAGTGACGCCCGTTGCGGAACGTGACCGCAAACGAAGGCGGCGCGATGATTCCTCCGTACGGGCCGTTCTTTGCGGCTTCCGCGTCGGTGTAAAGCGGGTTGGTCTCGCCAAGCGCCTCACAGAACTCGCGAATCATCTCGGGCGTAACCAGGACCGGCTCGGTTATCTCGAAGACCTTGCCGATAAGAGTGGGATCGTAATCAACCACGATGGCTGCTCGCTTCCACGGGCTCGGCGCGCCGCACTTCAGGACGCCTGGGACGAAAATCCACCGGCTCGTAATGACCGCCCTTCAACTCGCGCACGAGATCGTCGATCGACCTGATGGCAGCTTCGAAGCGCGTCGCGCAGAGCCCGATAAGGCTCACCAGATGGCTGTCGGAGCCGCCCGTGGCCTTGTAGCCGAACCTGGCTATCAGCTCGGCGCTGCGCTCGTTCTCGCCCTTGCGCGAGCCGCCGTTGAGCCTCTCGACGGCGACCACGTTTTCGAGCGCCGGTTTGCGCTCGTAATGCTCGACGAGCCCGACATTCGGACGGCCCGGATGGCACGGCACGGCGAGCCCGCCCATCCTGGCGACCTCGTCGATAAGCTCCTGCGCGGGCAGACGTACGTTGGCGAAATCGAAGCGGGCCGTGATGTCGTCGTTGACCCCGAAGACGAGCACGTGGCCGTAGTCGGTTTCGACCTCGGCCGCCTTGAGCACCATGATGCCGTACTTGTCTTCGAGGGCGCGATAATCGGCGCCGCCGTTCCACTGCCGATGCTCGGTCAGCACGATTCCGTCGAGCGGAAGCTGCTGGCGCCGGAGCTTGATCCAGTTGAGGTAGGCCTCTACCGGTGCGCGGCTGTCCTCCGAAGCTTCACTGTGCGAGTGCAAGTCAAGGATTGTTGGCACGAGAAAGAATTTCCTTACCTCGCCGGGCGAAATTTCGCGAGGGTCACCTCGGGCGTGACGTCCTCGTATACGACCTCGACGGGCATCCCTATTTTAACGTCTTCGGGACGGCAGTCGACAAGGTTGGTGAGCATTTTTACCCCCTCGTCGAGTTCCACGTAGGCCATCACGTAGGGCAGCGATTCGCGAAAACCCGCCGCCTGGTTCTGATAAGTCACGGTGTACGTGTAAACCTTGCCCCTGCCGGCGCATCGCACCCATTCGGTGCGCTCCGACAGACATTGCGTGCAGAGCGCGCGCGGATAATAGCGGGTCGCGCCGCAGTCGCGGCATCTCTGGACATAGAGCTCGTGACGCTGCAGCGCCTCCCACCACGGGCGATTTTCCTCGTCGATATGAGGTAGCGGTTTCGAATACTTCTTCTGCTGCTGTTCAGCCATCGCCTGTCATCCGCCTCACTGGTTGGAGAGAATCAGCGTCGCGCCCGAATGCCGGGTCCCGAGCGTGCCGCCGGTGCCGTGCACCAGCGCGACGTCGCAGTCCTTGACCTGGCGCGGGCCGCATTCGCCGCGAAGCTGCTTGGCCGCCTCGATCACCAGAAAGATCCCGCGCATCCCGGGATGGTTCGAGGAAAGTCCGCCGCCGTCGGTGTTGCACGGCAAATCGCCGTCGAAGCGAAGCCGTCCGCCCTGCACGAACGCCCCGCCTTCGCCGCGTTTGCAGAAGCCCAGGTTCTCGAGCGTGGCCAGCACCGTGATCGTGAAGGAATCGTAGATCATCGCAAGGTCGATGTCCTTGTGCGTCACGCCCGCGCGCTCGAAGGCGAGCCGGCCCGACTGCGCGGCCGCTATCTCGAGGAAATCGCGATGCCCGTCGGCGACGTGGCGAACGGTCTCGCCCGTGCCCAGGATGTACACCGGCTTCTTCCTGAGATCGCGCGCACGCTCGGCCGAGGTTACCACCAGCGCGCCGCCGCCGTCGGAGATGATGCAGCAGTCGAGCAGATGGAGCGGCGAAGAGATGATGCGTGAGGCGAGCACGTCCTCGGCGGTGATCGGCTCGCGATACTTCGCCGCCGGGTTCATCGAGGCGTGAAGCCGCATCGTGACCGCGATTTCGGCCAGTTGCTCGGAGGTCGTGCCGTAGTCATGCATGTGCCTCTGCGCGACCATCGCATACGAACCCACGGTGGTTGGACCGAACGGGATTTCGTACTGGTCGCACGGATCGCCGCCCCCTCCGGCGCCCCCCGTGCCGATCGCAAAGCGCGACGACGCCGCCGTCGAGCCGTAGACGACCACGCACACGCTGCAGAGACCGGCGGCGACTGCCGCGGCCGCGTGCGCGGTATGCGCGACGAACGACGACCCTCCGATCGAGGTCGAATCCACGAAGTTTGGAGTGAGGTTCATGTAGTCGCAGAAGCCGACAATCCCCATCCCGCTCATCCCGATCCCGGCCGTGCAAAGCCCGTCCACGTCCTTGATCGTGAGCCCTGCGTCCTTTAGCGCCCCGCGGACGCTCTCGGCCATGATTTGGAACATGCTCTTGTCGGGAGCGAAACGCGTGGGATGCTCGTAGGCGCCTACAACCGCTGCTTTTCGGCTGAGACTCATTGCTCGCTTACCTATCGAAGTTCGGAGAGGAATTTTTCGACCGCGGCGTTGACCTCGGCCGGGCGCTCGGTCGGAAGGTTGTGCGCGGCGTCGGCGATCACTTCAAGCCTGGCCGCGCGTATCTTCTGCTTTATCAGCTCGGCGTCGTTGACAGTCGTGACGGTATCGTCCGCGCCCGCCATTATGAGCGTGGGCCGGTCGATCTTCCCGAGCGCGTCGCGAAGATCCACCTCGGCGCACGCCTTGACGTCGGTGTAGCGCACGCGCGGGTCGGTCTTTATCTGCTCCATCCACCCTTCGCGAATGACCGCGAAGTTGTCCTTGACGGTCTTCGGCGAGTAGCCGTCGGTCACGAACGCCTGCGGAGCGCGCCCGACCGTGACCGCGCGCAGTCCTTCGAGCCGGTCCTGCGCGATATTGAACCGAGCCGCCGTCGCCATCAGTATCAGCGCCTCGACGCGCCCGGGATGACGCGCAGCCAAATCCATCGCGACCGCCCCGCCCATCGAGCGCCCTGCGATTATCGCCGATTTCATCTCGAGCGCGTCCATCAGGCGCACGATGAAGTCCGAATACTCACCGATCGAAGCGAGTCCCTCGACGCCGGACGAACGTCCATGACCCGGCAGGTCGGGCGCAACCGGGCTGTGGGTGGCGCCGAGATGTCCGATCTGGTTGTGCCAGCTATGGCCATTGGAGCCCGCAGCGTGAAGAAAAAGTATCTTTCGCCCGCGGGAAAAATCCGGCACGACGTCCGGCAGCGTGGTGCCGCCGGCGTAGTGATAATAGATGGCGTGCCCGTTCACATGGGTGTACTTGGTCGGCATCGGGGCCTAACTCTCCGCGAACTGCTTTTGACTCGGTTAGCTATTCGGTTCCGCGCGCCTTTGTCAAACGCGCAGTCGGGCGGGACCGCTCAGGAGCGGCGGCCAAGCAGTATTCGTTCTTCGAGAGTGAAACGGCGCTCGCCAACTATGGTGCGCACCTCGGCAAGGACGCGTTCGATCGTGGCACGCTCCTCATTCGCGGCAACCGGCATCCATCTGAGATGGACCCATTCCTCGATGGCGGACCATCCGGCCTCGAACGTGGGAGAAATGGTTTCGACCGAAAGACCCGCGGCGGCGAACGCCTCGCGATGGTGCTCCTCGCGGACTATGGAATCGCGCAGGCGCCGGATACGCCCGAAGACCGCGTTCTGGAATTCGGCCCATCGCGGTTCGCCTATCGCGTCGCGCAGCGCCTCCGCAACCCTGCCCTGCCCGACGGTCGCGGCCAGAATGCCGCCCGTGCGCAGGCATCGCGCGACGGCTTTGACGGCAGCTCCGAGGTCGGCGACAAATGGCAGGACATGGCTTGCGAAAATGAGGTCCAGGCTGCCGTCGCGAAACGGAGGCTGGCCTGCTTCCGCGCGCACCAGGAACGCCGCGCTGCCGACGCGCTGGCGCGCCTCGGTAAGCATCTCGGGCAAAAGATCGGCCCCAATCACGAGGCGCGAAGGAGCGGCGTGGACGAACTCCTTCAAATAGCGTCCATTGCCGCACCCGAGGTCCAGAATCGTGCGCGCCGGGGTCAAATACGGCATCAGCGCGCGCAATACCGCGTTGCGGCGGCGCGCGTAATACTCGCCGCCGCCGTAGCTGTCGGCAAGACGCGCGAAGTGCTCGCTCACCTGCGCGCGACTACGCGGCAGATCGGGTCCGGATTCGACGCTATCGGACAATCTGGTGCTCACCCCGGCCGAATCTATACTCGATTCGGCGCCTGCGGACGAGCGCTCACTGCCGTGGCTTGCGTCCGCGTCGCGGAGGCGGTTCCGCGGGGCGTATTGCCTGACCTTGGCCGTGTTCCCACTTTTCGATGGCGGCGCGACTGAATCGCCATGTCGCACCGACCCGGAAACCGGGAATCAGACCGCGCCTGAGGAGCCGATAGATCGTCGTCGGATGAACTCTCAGATGCTCTGAAAGTTCGGCTACTGTGTAGATTTTTTCTTCTCGGGGCATCCCAAAACACCTAATTCCCCCCGAGGAACAGGATCGTTGTTCACGACGTAACCGGAAGCAGTGTTGTTTATAATTACAGCTTTTGCCTCGCTGAGGGTCATGTCAAGCCACCCCTTGAAACTGCAATATGCCGAATACGGAGCTTTGGCACCGAGGTCGCCAATTCGGTTATCGTGATGGGTGCGGGCTGGGCCGGAGCAAGTTCGCAAACAGCAGGTAGCAAAGAGGTCCAGATGGCTTACGAAACGCTGGAATTGACGCAGGAAGGCGCGGTTGCGCGGCTAACGCTCAATCGCCCGCACGCGCTCAACGCGCTGTCGCGAAAGATGGTCTCGGAACTGGAGGATTTCCTGTCGCGTCTGCGCGACGACCGCAAGACGCGGGTGGTCGTGATTCGCGGCGCTGGCCGCGCCTTTTGCGCGGGACTCGACCTCAAGGAACAGAACGCGGGCGACAGCGAGGCGCTGGGCAGCTCCGCGACCGGCACCTATGAAGTGCAGCGCCGCATGAGCGATCTCGTGGTCGCGATTCGCCGCGTGCCGCAGCCCTTTATCGCCGCAATCAAAGGTCCCGCCTGCGGTGGAGGGTTCGCGCTCGCGCTTGCCTCGGACGTGAGGCTCGCGGGTGAATCGGCCAGGATGAACGCGGCATTCATCCGCATCGGGCTTACCGCCTGCGACATGGGCGTGAGCTACTTCCTGCCGCGCGCGGTCGGGACGTCGGTCGCGTCGGAACTTCTGCTGACCGGCCGCTTCATCGATGCGCGCCGCGCGCTTGCAACTGGCCTCGTCTCCGAGATGGTGCCCGACGCGGAACTCGACGCCGCGGCCGACAAGCTTGCGCGCGAGATGGCCGAGACGTCGCCGCTCGGGCTTCGGCTCACCAAGGAATGCCTCAACGTCAGCGTTGACGCGGGAAGCCTCGAGCAGGCAATCGCGGTCGAAGACCGCAACCAGACGCTCTGCGTGCAGGCGGGTTATCTCGACGAAGGCGCGCGCGCCTTCGTGCAAAAACGCGCGCCGAGGTTCGCCGAACGCGCCTGAGACCAAGGCCGCGGCGGAACGCAAGACGAAACCTCATCGATGGAAGCGCTTACCATTCATCGCCTCCAGTTCGCCTTCACGGTGATCTTTCACTACCTGTTCCCGCAACTCACGATGGGCCTCGCGCTGCTTATCGTGGTCCTGAAAACCCTCGCGCTGCGCACCGGCGAGGGGCATTACAACCACGCGGCGCGCTTCTGGGCGCGGATCTTCGGAATCAATTTCGTGCTCGGCGTGGTGACTGGAATCCCGATGGAGTTCCAGTTCGGCACCAACTGGGCCAGCTTCTCACGCTATTCGGGCGGGGTAATCGGACAGACGCTCGCGATGGAGGGCGTTTTCTCGTTCTTCCTCGAATCGAGCTTCCTTGGCGCATTCCTGTTCGGCGAAAAACGGCTCGGCCCGCGCCTTCACTGGCTCGCGGCGTTCCTGGTCTTCCTCGGCACCTGGCTCTCAGGATTCTTCATAATCGCGACCAACGCCTGGATGCAGCATCCGGTCGCCTACCAGCCCGGACCCGACGGCGCGCTCGCGCTCAAGAGTTTCTGGGGATTGTTTCTGAACCCGTGGCTCGGGTGGCAGTACCTGCACAACATGACGGCTTCGGTCGTAACGGCAAGCATCGTGATGGCGGCGCTCGGCGCCTTCTATCTGCTCGCCGAGCGCGACCAGGATTACGGACGCACCTTCATTCGCATCGGCGTGACGGCCGGGCTTATCGCCTCCGCGATACTGATTTTTCCGACCGGCGACGAGCAGGGCCGAAACGTCGCCCATTACCAGCCGGTTACGCTCGCCGCGATGGAGGGACTGTTCAAGAGTGAAAAAGGCGCGCCGCTCGCGATAATCGGGCAACCCGACGTCCAGGCCGAGGCGCTCGACAACCCAATATTCGTTCCGCGGGCGCTGAGCTTCCTGACGTATCGCCGCTGGATGGCCGAAGTGCGCGGCCTCGACGATTTTCCGCGCGACACGTGGCCCGACAACATCCCGCTGCTGTATTACGCGTACCACATCATGGTGGGCCTCGGGACGATCTTCGTCGCGGTGCTCGCGCTCGCCGGATTCATGCTCTGGCGCGGCCAACTGTACGATACGCCGCTGATGTTGTGGGCGCTGATGCTGCTCGCGCCGTTTCCTTATATCGCGACCACGGCGGGATGGATGACCGCGGAACTCGGACGCCAGCCGTGGCTCGTTTACGGATTGCTCAGGACTGCGCAGGGAAGCTCGCAAGCGGTGTCATCGGGCAACGCGACCTTTACGCTCATAGGTTTTGCCGGGATGTACAGCGTGCTCGCGGTGCTGTTCCTGTTCCTCATCTACCTTGAGGTCGAAAGCGGACCCGAGCCCGCGTCATCGGCCGGGCACGCCGCGCAAACGCCGAACGCATGACGTAAGGAGGGTATCGTCACGGACACGCTCTGGTTCTGCATCGTCGCTGCGATGATAGTGACCTACGCCGTCCTGGACGGCTTCGACCTGGGCGTGGGCATCGTGCATCTGTACGTCGGCCGCACCGAGGCGGAGCGCCGGATGCTGCTGCGCTCGGTCGGGCCGCTGTGGGACGGCAACGAGGTCTGGCTGATCGCGGGCGGCGGCGCGCTGTTTTTCGCGTTCCCGAAGTTGTACGCGCTCGCCTTCAGCGGCTTTTACCTGCCGCTCATCATGGTGCTCTGGCTTCTTATCCTGCGCGGCACCTCGATCGAGTTCCGAAGCCATATCGAGAGCGTCGTATGGCATCCGTTCTGGGACGTGGCTTTCGCGGGAGCGAGCGCGATGCTCGCGATCTTCTTCGGCGCGGCGCTGGGCAATATCCTTCGCGGCGTGCCGCTTGCCGACTCGGGCTATTTCTTCCTGCCGCTGTTCACCGATTTCACAACCAGTGGGCAGGTCGGAATCCTGGACTGGTTCACAATCCTGATGGGACTGTCGAGCCTGGCTGCGCTTGCTTTGCACGGCGCGCTATGGGTCGCGCTGAAAACTCCCGGCGAATTGCGCGAACGCGCGCGGCGTACTGCCGATCTGATTTGGTGGGCGACGCTCGCGCTCAGCGTCGTGCTGCTCGTGGTTGTGCCGCTGGTTCAGCCGCATCTCGGTGCGCGCTTTCCCGACGAGCCGTGGGGATTCGTGTTTCCGGCGATCGCGGCCACGGCGCTGATAGCGATTCGATGGTTCAACCGCGGCGGTCGCGCGCGAGACGCCTTTCTCGCCTCCTGCGCGTACATCGCCGGGATGCTCTTCAGCGTCGCGTTCGGGCTTTACCCGTATGTGCTGCCCTCGAACCTGAATCCGGCCGACAGCCTCACGATCTACAACAGCGCGACCACGGCTTATGGTCTAAAGGTCGGGCTCATGTGGTTCATCCCGGGAATTCTTCTCGCGATCGGATACTTCGTTTTCGTCTATCGTAGTTTCACCGGCGAAGTCAGCCTCGACGAGGAAGGCTACTGACCCCCAAATTCGGCTGGCACGCCGGTCGGTGCTAAGCTGCTGAAAACGATCGGCATATCGCCTGCACTGCTGAGCATACACATGGGCCATTTCTGTTCCGCTTGGTAACGGATATGCAGCGGACCACCCTGTATGTTTCTACTTGACATTCCGAGGGCGCACTGTTTACTGCCAGTTCAAGCGCGGCTGAGTTTGCACCGCCGAGGGAGTCCAATGCGTGGCCGATTGGCGCTGGTTGCCACGATGTTTGTCGGGTTATCCGGCCTCTGCCTTGCTCAGCAGGCCCCGACTCCGACTCGGACACCTCACCCTATGAGCGTCGGACCCGAACGGGGAGGAATTAACAGCGGCTGCCAGCCGCACTGCCCACCTTCCGTGGCTAATAAGAGCCTCCCGGCTATAACGGTCTACGGGCATTCGGTGCCGACTTTCGATCGCGCTTGTACAAGAATCGTGTGGGAATCGTTTATGCAGCGCAAGGCG
>JAJYMR010000106.1 GCA_021786815.1 Deltaproteobacteria bacterium | reverse complement strand
CGCGCTTGGATATACGTGCGTGAGCACCGGCTCCGGCGCGAACGACGTCGCATGCGTTCCCGCCTACAACCCGCCGGTCTCCGGTCTTGGAACGCTGGAGAGCCCGTCGGGCCTGACGCCGCTGTTTACCGGCGAGGCCTCTCTGATCAACCCCGCATGGAAGACTGCGGCGCTGCAGGCCGGTGGCGGCACCACGCCGTTTTACGAAACATTCTCGGCTGCGTGCCCGCATGAGTACGCGTGGCAGTACGACGACCACTCGGGTGGCCTGGACTGCAACTCCTCCGGCGGCGCGAACGTCAATTTCGCGGTCACCTTCGGCCCGTGAATGCAAGCGGGCGAGCGCGCGGGCTTCCGCGCGTGCTCGCCCGCGGCGTTGCCAGGCATGCTCGCTCAGGCGCCGGGCGCGATTGCCGGGGCGACCTGGACGCGCCCCGGACCGGTTTCGGGCAGCAGGAAGAACGAGACGATCGCAACCGGCTGCATCACGAGCGTCGCAAGCAAAACCGCTTCGAGGCCGAAGTGATCCGCGAGAGCGCCGCCGACCACCGGCGAGAGAAACGCAAACCCGTATCCCATCCCGAACACGAGTGCGAGCGCCGCGCCGACCCGCGCCGGCGTCATGTCCGGCAACTCCATCACCAGCGTCGCCATCGCGCCCAGATGCGCCGACGCGCCCACTCCGAACGCCACCAGCGCGACGCTGAGCATCGCCGCCGTCGGGCTGAGCACTGAACCGATACAGCCGAGCAGCATCAACGTCATCACCGGCCACAAAAACGGCTTGCGAAGACCGGTCACCGTGGTCAGCATCCCGCCCCCGAACGCACCGAAAATTCCCGCGATCGGCAGGATTGACGTGACGTGCGCGGCCTGGTCCAGCGTCATCCCCCGATATGAGACGAAGAAGCTCGGCAGAAACGCGGTGTAAAGCTGAAATACCCACATCGCGAAGCTAAAAGCCATCGCGACCAGGATCACCGGGCGCATCGCGAAGACTTCACCGAGCGGCGCGCCGCCGTGTTGGGCAGGCGGCACGTCGGTATCGGCCGGTTCGACAGCGACGGTCCTCGCGGGTTCGCGTCCGAGCACGGTCCACAAAAGCGCCACCACGGCGACAACGGCCCCATAGACGATCATCGCGCCGTGCCACGATCCAAACCGCGTGTAGAGCGAGGCGGTCAATCCGAAAGCCACCGCGATACCGGCGTAGGAGCAGGAATAATTCACGGTGTTGATATACGCCCACTCTTTCTCGCCGAACCATTCGACCACCAGCGCGCCGGTCGGCGCGACCATCAGGCCGAAACCGAGACCCTCGACGACTCGGCATCCGAGAAGCGCGACAAATCCCGCAACGTACCCGCTCAATATCGCGCCCGCCGCCATCAACCAGACACCGTAGAGCATCGTGCGCAAAACGCCGAGGCGCTCGGCGATAAGCGCCCCGCCGAAGGAAAAGATCGCGATGAACAGCGCGATGATCGAGATGATGAGACCGCCTGACTTGAGCGTTATCCCAAGATCCTTGGCGATGGGCGGAAGAATTGCGGCGGGCGCCAGCCATACCAGCGTCTGGCTAAGAAGAGCCAGGAGCAGAAGCCCCTCGATCACCCATCGATACGGCGAAAGCTCACGCGATTGCCCCATTTTACCGTCCCCTGAAAAGATTTCGTCCCCTTGAAGCCTCGCGATAACACAAGCTCCCGACGGTTGACAAAGGCATAAGCCTCTTTACCGCGGGCCTCGCGCAAAGTCGCGGATTAAGTCGATACCGGCGGCTGCGCAAAAAGAGCGCGTTCCCGGTCCCCGCAACCGCCGAGAACCGCCGCGCTCCGGCAGCTCGCCGGAGAAATGTCGGAACGATGCGAGCGAAGAGCGGCCGCCAAATAAAAAGCGGCGGCGCAAAATGCGCCGCCGCCACCATCTCGAACCGTTTTTCCGGCACGCGTGCGCCGCTTCACGTGGCCGCACCGGCTCGAGTCTGGGAACCTTGTTAAACTTCGATCACGTCCATCCCTTACCGTACTCAGACGCCAACTCAGCAGCGTCGAGGAATACTGTTAAGCAACCGCCGTGCCTCGCGGGATTCGCGCCGAGAGTCCAGCAATCGCTAGAGAAAGCTGTCGAAGGCCAGAATGGAGCCGTGTCACCATCGGGGTCAGATGATGCCGAAGGCGACGCTCCTAATAGCAGCAGAAGCTAAAAAACGCCGTGCGCCTCACAGCGCGCGTCTTCGCCATCTCCATCGCGGCCGCAGATCCGCAAGCCAGTCCCATTTGTAGTACTGACTCTTCAGGTTGGTTGCCTTGCCAAGAACGTTGACGCCACAACTTCGGCAAAGCACAAAGGGCGAACGGACGCCCTGCGGCATCATCGCCAGCACCACGAGCACCTTTTCGCCAATGAACGCGACGGAGCCGTCAAGCAGCCCGTCGAGCCGGCGATTCACGGCGGCGATGAGAACCTTTGAGCCGACGAAAAGCCTCGCCCCGGAGGCGAGGCGAGGAGAGAAAATGCGCGGTTCAAGGATCGGAAGGGCGATGGGGAACTTCTGCCCCGAGCGGCGCGGGGCCTCGAACTCGCGCCCGCAACAGCAGCATCGCGGTTGCCTCAGAACGAAGCCGCCCGCCAACACGAAGCATCGCGGCTCGCGTCGTCCAAACGGCCATAGGGCTCGCCAGCGAGGCGAGGCGCTCGCGGAATCGAGAGGCACGAAGCTCCGATTTGTAGCCGCGACAGGGGCTCAGTCTAGCCGGGCTGGACGGGCGCCTTGGTCTGCTTCAATGGCACCACCCAGTCCCACACGTAATGCTTTCTCGCCTCTTCGGACTGGATACGGCCCATGATGTTGTCGCCGCACGAGGCACAGAAGAAGTACGGCTGCCCCGCACCGGAAACCGCGGCCACCAGGGCTTTCTCGCCACCGTGGCTTCCAACGAAGCCACCCCCGCAGCAGTTGCAATTTTCGGTCAAGACCTCGACGCGATTGACGACGAGGTAATTGCTCGTATGGTTTCCACCCTCCACGGGAATCCTCCTAAGGCATAGTTTCCAGAACACTTGCAGGCGCCCGATGAGGTCGTCCGTCTAGGCCAAAGACACTACCTCTTTGCGGACTTAGAAAGGTCATACCACTGCTCTGCTCATTTTGGGAGAGCGCGAGACGATTTTCTTAAGTGTCGCAACTGAGTGCCCAAAGATATCGTTCTCGTTCAGCCGTGGTGAATCGTGCTTTCGTGAGAATTTCGCGCTCTGCTTCGCATCTTGTGCCCGGCGCCTTGCGCCAGAGCGGAACGGTCTGCTCGCTTCAACTCCGAAGATCGCGGTACGCTTTCTGATTATCGACGCTTCGGTCGCGCCGCAGCGAACCGCGAGGGATTGCAAGACCGGGACGCACCGGGCCCGCGAGAAATTCACGGAATGAACAAAACCAGGCTGGCGCGTCTTGTCGCTCTTCTTCTTGTCGCCTGCGCCGTTGTCGGGGGAGCCTATGTGGTTTTCTGGCGCAGCGAAGTCCAGCAGCGGATCCTGACCCTTTATGGCAACGTTGATATCCGCGAGGTGCTGCTCGCCTTTCATGACACGGGGCGAATCGAGCGCATGTTCGTGCAGGAAGGCGACCTGGTCAAGGCGGGACAACTGATCGCGATTATCGACCAGAGCCGCTACAAGGCGTCGGTGGAAAACGCGCGCGGCCAGGTCGAGAGCCAGCGACAGGTGCTGGCCAGGCTTTTGGCGGGATCGCGTCCCGAGGAAATCGTTCAGGCGCGGGCAAATATGGACGCGCTCGAAGCCACGCTGACCAACGCGAGGATCAACTATCGCCGGATCAAGGCTCTCGCCGAAAGGCATGTCGTTCCTCCGCAGCAGCTTGACGACGCGCGGCGAAACCTCGACGCGGCGCAGGGCAACTACGAAGCGGCGCGTCAGGCCTGGATCCTGGCGGTCAAGGGGCCCCGCGTTGAAGATATCGCCGCCGCGCGCCAACAACTGACCGCGCTCGAAGGCGCGCTCGCGCTAGCCGAGCGGGAGCTTGCCGACACGCGGCTCTACGCACCTTCCGACGGCGTTATCGAAGACCGAATCCTTGAGCCGGGCGACATGGCATCCCCCACCGTCCCGGCCTTCACGATGGCGCTCACCAATCCGCTATGGGTGCGCGCCTACGTGCCCGAACGGTGGCTTGGAAAGATCTATCTCGGCATGAAGGCAACGGTCACAACCGACAGCTTTCCGGGCAAAATCTACCAGGGATGGGTCGGCTACATCTCGCCGACCGCGGAATTCACGCCCAAGAACGTGGAGACGCCCGAGCTTCGCACGCAACTCGTCTATCAGGTCCGGGTGTACGTCTGTAATCCGCAGAACGAATTGCGCCTTGGGATGCCGGCGACGGTCAGCATCGACACGGATCAGCCAAGATCGAAGGGCCCGTCCGAGTTTCCGTGCATAGGCGCACCCAATGTCGGACAGCACTGAGATAACCACGACGGCCGAACCGGCCATCGTGCTCGACTCCGTCAGCAAAAGTTTCGTTACGGGCGGGCGCATCGTTCGCGCGCTCGACAATATCAGCGCCCGCATCCGAAGCGGCGTCGTGACCGGACTCATCGGGCCGGACGCCGCCGGCAAGACCACGCTGATGCGCCTTATCGCGGGCCTGCTCGTCCCCGACGCGGGACGAATCGTGGCGCTCGGGATTGACGTCGCGCGCGAACCGCTTCGGGTTCAGGGGGCTCTGGGCTACATGCCGCAGCGTTTCGGGCTCTACGAGGATCTGACGGTCCAGGAAAATCTCGATCTGTATGCCGACCTGCACGCCGTCGCGCTTGTCGAGCGCCCCGCCCGTTACGCCGAACTGCTCAAGATGACCGGGCTCGGGCCATTCACGCGCCGTCTCGCCGGCAGGCTCTCCGGCGGCATGAAGCAAAAGCTCGGGCTTGCCTGCACGCTGGTCGGCTCGCCGCGCCTGTTGCTTCTCGACGAGCCGACGGTGGGCGTGGATCCGGTCTCGCGGCGCGAGCTATGGGCGATCGTCTACAACCTCGTCGAGAACCGCGGTACCAGCGTGCTGCTCAGCACGGCCTACCTCGACGAGGCCGAGCGATGCGCCGACGTGCTCCTGATGCACGAGGGCAGGACGCTTGGGCAAGGCGCTCCGGGCACCTTCACCCGGCGTGTCGCGGGGCGAAGCTTTCGGGTTTTCGCGCCCGATGTCGGCAAGCGTGCGCTGCAAAAGCGGCTGGCCACGGCTCCTGGCGTGACCGACGCGATAATCCAGGGCGCGAACGTCCGAATCGTGACCGACAAGGCCGCGCCTCCCGATCCGCGCGAACTGCTTGCGGACATGCCGCACGCGGAGATAACTGCCGTCGCGCCGCGCTTCGAGGACAGCTTCGTGAGCCTTTTGAAAGCGCCCGGCGCTGCGATCGCGGCGGCGGTCGCCGCCGCTGTTCCGCGCGAGGCGCCGGCGCGCAAGGCGCCCGGCGATGGCGAAATGATCGTCGTGCGAAATCTGTCGCGCCGCTTCGGCGATTTCTACGCGGTCAGGGACGTGAGCTTCTCCGTCCGGCGCGGCGAAGTCTTCGGACTGCTCGGCGCAAACGGCGCCGGCAAATCGACAACGTTCCGGATGCTGTGCGGGCTGCTCCCGGCCTCGGAGGGAACGCTGCGCGTGGCGGGCGAGGATTTGCGCCACGCGGCCGCCAGGGCGCGCGCCAATATCGGCTACATGGCGCAGAAATTCTCGCTCTACGCCGAACTTTCCGTGCTCCGGAACCTGCGCTTCTTCGCCGCCGCCTACGGGCTTCGGGCCGCGCGCCAGCGCGAGCGTATCGAGTGGGCGCTTTCGGAATTCGAACTCAAGCCCTTCGCCAACGCGCGATCCGCCGACCTGCCGCTCGGCTACAAACAGCGCCTTGCGCTCGCGGCCGCCCTGATGCACGAGCCGGAAATTATCTTTCTTGACGAGCCGACCTCCGGCGTCGATCCGCTCGGCCGGCGCGACTTCTGGCGGCGAATCAACGCGCTCGCCGAGAGCGGCGTGACCGTGATGGTGACGACGCATTTCATGGAAGAGGCGGAATACTGCGACCGCCTCGTCATCATGGCGCAGGGCAGGATTCTCGCCGAGGGAACGTCGGAGGAGATGAAGGCGCGCGTGCGCTCGGCGGAGATTCCCGATCCCTCGATGGAAGACGCGTTCGTCGCGCTTATCCAAAACAACCTGGCAAACGGAGCGCAAGCCGCATGATACGCACGGTCGCGATGCGCTTCGGCGGACTGCTTCGAAAGGAATCGCTCCAGATTCTGCGCGATCCGTCGAGTATCGCGATCGCGTTCGTGATGCCGGTGTTCCTGCTCTTCATCTTCGGCTACGGCGTCTCGCTCGACGCGAAGAGGGTGCCGCTCGCAATCGTCGTCGAGCAGCCGAACCGCGACACCCAGAGCTTCGCCGGCGCTTTCGCCCAGTCGCAGTACTTCGTTCCGATTCATTTTCGCAATGTCCGGCAAGCCGAAGCCGCGATGAAGCGAAGGCGCGTCGCGGGTATCGTCTGGATGCGGGCGAATTTCAGCCGGGAGCTGCTCGCCGCAGGAGTCGCGCCGATTGCGGTAATCGTAAACGGCGTTGACGCGAACAACGCGCGTATCGTCGAGGGCTACCTGCAATCGGTATGGGCGAACTGGCTCACCAGCTACGCGCGCGACCGCGGCGCGCCGATAACGTTGCCGGTGCAGGTCGAGCAGCGCGTCTGGTTCAATCCCGCCGTCAGGAGCCGCGATTACCTGGTGCCTGGCCTTATCGCCGTTATCATGACGCTGACCGGCGCGCTGCTGACCGCGATGGTGGTCGCGAGGGAGTGGGAACGCGGCACGATGGAAGCGCTGATGGTCACCCCGGCGAGCATCCACGAAATCATGCTGAGCAAGCTGGTCCCGTACTTCGTCCTGGGGATGGGCGGGATGGCGCTGTCGGTCGCGATGGCGCTGTGGCTGTTCGGCGTTCCGTTGCACGGTTCGTTATGGGTGCTGATGGGAGCGTCGGCGCTGTTCCTGATGGCCGCGCTCGGGATGGGGCTTCTTGTCTCGACCTTCGCGCGAAACCAGTTCGTCGCGGGACAGGTCGCGATTATCGTGACATTTCTTCCCGCGTTCATGCTTTCGGGCTTCATCTTCGACATCCGGAACATGCCCGCGCCGATCAGGACGATCACCTACCTGGTCGCGGCGCGTTACTTCGTTGCGATCCTGCAGAGCGTATTCCTGGCCGGCAACGTGTGGTCGATCTTCATCCCCAACGCAATCGCCCTGCTCCTTATCGCGGGGTTTTTTCTCGGGCTTGCGCGAATGCTAGCGCGCAAACGGCTCGATTAGGCTTTTAGCGATGTGGCGCCGGATCCTCGCGCTGACAATCAAGGAGCTTCTCGCGGTCCTGCAGGACCCGAAAAGCCGCTTCGTGCTCGTCGGCCCGCCGATCATCCAACTGCTCGTGTTCGGTTACGCCGCCAGCTTCGATCTGAAGCAAGTGCCTTTCGCGGTCTATAATCAGGACGCAAGCCAGCCCTCGCGCGACTTGGTTGCCCGCTTTGCCGGCTCGCCCACCTTCCGGGAAGTCGCAGCAATCCATAGCGACGCCGAAGCCACCGCGCTTATCGATCCCGGCAAGGTCCTGATGGTGCTGCGTATCGACCCCCGCTTCACTCGCGACCTGCTTTCGGGACGTCCCGGACCGGTTCAAATTATCGTGGACGGGCGCAACTCCAACACGGCGCTTATCGTTCTTGGCTACGCCAGCACGATAATCACCGACTTCAGCCTCGGTTGGATCGCCGAGCACGGCGGACAGGATCCTCCCGCGCTCCTCGACGTGCGCTCATGGTTCAACCCGAATCTGGACTCGCGATGGTTTATCGTGCCGGGAATCGTCGCGCTGCTTACCCAGGTGGTGACTCTCGTGCTGACGGCGCTTTCGGTCGCGCGCGAGCGCGAGGCGGGCACCTTCGATCAGCTCCTGGTCACGCCGATGAGCCCGCTGGAGATCGTGATCGGCAAGAGCCTGCCCGGCATGTTGATCGGTATGATGGAAGCGAGTTTCATAATCGCCGCAGCGGTTCTGTGGTTCCACATACCGCTGCGCGGGGGATTGCTTCCGCTCTTCATCGGCCTCGGGCTGTTCCTTCTATCCATGATCGGAGCCGGGCTGATGATCTCGTCGTTGTCGGTCACCCAGCAGCAGGCGCTTCTGGGGGCGTTTCTGTTCATGGTCCCGTCGGTAATCCTGTCGGGGTTTGCGACGCCGATTGCGAACATGCCGCCGCTGATCCAGGACCTCACGTATGTGAACCCGATGCGTTACTTCCTGATCGTGGTGCGCGGGATCTTCCTCGAGGGTTCGTCGGCCCGTTCGCTGCTTCCGCAGCTTTGGCCGATGGCGGTGATTGGGGTGGTCACGCTCGCCGCCGCCGGCTACCTCTTCCGCCGCCGGTTGTATTGAGCGGCGCGCCATGCGCACCAACCGCACGGTTGGGCGACTTCTTTTGTTCGAAACATATCGGGCAGAAAAGGCGCCGGAAAACGGGGACTTTTTGGCCTGTTCGAAACTTTTGCGGTTCTCCGGGGGACGTTGTAATGTCCCATTCTATGAGCACTGGGCGGCATCCCGAGCAGACCGCACTGCCCTTTCTCCGCAAAAGCGAGCTGATTCCAGCCGACGACCTCTACGCTGGCGCAGATGAGGCACTTCTCAAAAGGTTGGCAGGCGAAGACCGCCGATTCGAACGCAAGCCCGCCGGAATACACGCCCAAGTTTTAGGCGATTACTTTTCAGTTCTCGCTAATTCCGCGCCGGACGGCGGGCTGATCGCGATCGGCGTTGATGACGATGGAACCTTTTCGGGCTGTTTACGAGCCGGCCTAAAGCAGATCAACGAACTCGAGCGCGCCGGAGACGTCTACTGCCCCGACGCCCGCTTTGAATCGAAACATGTTCCGATCCGAAACGCCCAAGGCGAAGATGATTTCGTCTTGCTGTTCCGGGTGCGCTATCGGCAAGACAAAGTCGTTGAGACGGTTCGTGGCGAAGCGTTTGTCCGCCACGGTGAATCCAAGAAGCGGCTTACCGACGATGAGAAACGCGAACTGCGCATCGCTAAGCGCGAGGTCGATCTTGAGCAGGAAGATTGCCCGCTAAGCTATCCCGACGATTTTGAGCTCGACCTGGTCCATGAATTTGCAGAAAATTTTCGGAGCGCTGCCAACATCGCAAATACCGACGATCGTGAAATACTCGAAATGCGCCGACTTGGGCACATTCGAAACTCGCGGTTCATTGCGAACATCGCTTGCGCGGCGGTGTTCGCGAAGGACCCCTGCGGCATCATCCCCGGTTGTAAGATAAGATTTCTCCGATTTGATGGTACACAGGAAGGCACTGGAGCGAAATTCAACGCGATAAAGGACTTCGTGGTCGAAGGGAACGTCCCTTCGATTATCCGTCAGGCTGAGAGGGCGGTCGAATCTCAGATTCGCGATTTTACCCGCTTGGGAGCGGACGGCAAGTTCTTCACGGCACCGGAATACCCAAAAGAAGCGTGGCTTGAGGCTATCGTAAACGCCTGCGTCCACCGCTCTTACAATCTCAAGAATATGAACATCTTCGTGAAGATGTTCGATGACCGTCTTGAGATCGAAAGCCCCGGCGGATTCCCACCGTTGGTCACCCCCGAAAACATCTACGACATGCACGAGCCGCGAAATCCAAAGCTCATGGATGCATTGTTCGCGCTTAGGCTTGTGCAATGTGCGCATGAAGGCACAAGGCGCATGCGGGACACGATGCGGAGCATGAATCTGCCCCCACCGGAGTTCCTCCAGAGGGAAGTCGGCGGTGTGGTTGTGCGCGTGACGCTGCGAAATAATATCGCAGCGCGCAAAATATTCCTCGACTCGGACGCGGCAAAACTGGTGGGCGAAGCGATCTTCAAAACTCTCACCCAGGATGAGCGCCAGGTCATTAATTATCTGGCCGAGCATGAGGCCGTGAATGTAAGTGAGGCGCAGCGGTTAACTGGCCGCAGCTGGCCGTTCGTCAAGCAGATGCTTGCGAGCCTTGCCGCGAAAGGCATCCTGCAGCATACCCATAATGGCAGATCGCGCGATCAGCGCGCTTTCTTCACTCTTGCGACGAGCAAAAGCCGGAGAGGCCGCAGAGGCTAAGCGTCGATCGTGGGACGATGCGCAGACTGCCCTGGGACGACACGTCGTTCTGGCCTTCGGATCACGCAAGCGTGGTGTCCATACTGAGGGTGCCGACGCATCTCAGGTCGATACGGCACTCTAGGATCGCTCGCCCGACCCAGTATTCGCTTCCGCGCTTCCGCGCGCACGCCGGTGATCCCGGCCGCGCGCGGTTCGTGACATTCGATGCGCTCATACGCTAGTTGTCTCGGCGGGGAGAGATTGCCATGGCCGAATCTCGATCGACAACCCACGCCGACAAGTCGCTCGAAGTGCTCGCGCATTGGGACAAACGGATGCGCGCGAGCCTTCAGCCGCTGCTCACTGACGAGCTTATCGCCGAACACGCGCGCGATCCGCTCGGACAGCACAGCGACGCCCTCGAACGCGTGCTCAACTACCTGCGCCGCGCGCCGCATCAGGGCAAGTACGCCGTGCTGTGCACGAACCCGTATCGCGAGTATCGAATCGTCGCGCTGGCCGGCGCACGCGGAGAAAGCGCGCGCTTTCTCGACGAGCGCAAATTCCCAACCGAAAACGAAGCGCTCCACGCCGTCTTCCTCGAAAGGATAAAGGAGCTTCGCCGTGGCTGATACGAAGGAAGCTACAGTGGCCGCGTCGCGAATCGACGGTTACACCGACAGGATAAGCGTCGCGCCCGGCGAGCGAATCCGCTTCATGGTCAGTTGCCAGGGCGTCGAGCGTTACTGCGCCGATATCGTGCGCCTGATTCACGGCGACCTAAATCCCGCCGGTCCCGGTTTCAAGGAGGCGGAAATCGAAACCACGAT
>JAJYMR010000243.1 GCA_021786815.1 Deltaproteobacteria bacterium | reverse complement strand
CGGCATGCACGAATCGACGATAAGCCGCGCCACGGCCAACAAGTACGCTCATACTCCGCAGGGAATTTTCGAGCTCAAGTTCTTTTTCACCTCCGGCGTCAAGGCGTCGACGGGCGAGGACGTGAGCGCCGAAACCGTAAAGGAGAAAATCCGCACGCTGGTGGCTGGCGAGGAGCCGCACAATCCGCTCTCCGACCAGGCGATCGCGGAGACGCTTCGGCGCGAGAGCATCAATATCGCGCGCCGCACCGTGGCGAAGTACCGGCAGGCATTGGGAATTCTGCCGTCGGCGAGCCGCAAACAGGTCGGCTAGCGCGTTCGCGATGAGAGGTCACGCATTATGACGACCACGCCGGGCAAGGGAAAAAGAAGCCGCGCCCTGGAGCGCAAGGCCAGGCGCGCCACCCGCAATTCCGCGGGGGAGCTCAAGGTCAACGTCACCTTCCGCCACGTCGATCCCACCGACGCGCTGCGCCAGTACGCCGAGCGCAAATTCACTCACGTTGCCAGGGCGCTCAAGCGCCCGGGCGAGGCCCATCTCATCCTGTCCGTTGACAAGTACCGCCATTGTGGAGAGGTCACGTTCAAGTCCGGCCGGCTCGCCGCCACTGCGGTCGAGGAGGACCGTGACCTTTATGCCGTGATCGACCTTCTGGCCGACAAGGTCGGCCACCAGCTCAGGAAGCACATCGAGAAGCTCGCGGCCAAAAAGACCCGCGCTCGTTCCGCCCCGGAAATCCTGGGCGCCGGCGCCGCAGAGGAGCCCGAGCCGGTTTAGCCGGTAAAAGCTTCGCTATCGCCGTCGCAATTCCAGCTCGCGGGCTTTGCATTTCCGTGCGGTTCGTGCGACACGGCAATCCTGCGGCCTTGCTGCCGGTTGACGCGGGCTGCGCGCTGGCGAAACATACAGGGTTACGACTCCTTCGGAACCATAACCGATGAAAATAACCGATTTCCTGTCCGTCGAGATGGTGATGCCGGACCTTGCCGGGCAAAACAAGCCTGCGGTCTTGAAAGAGCTGGCGCAGGGCCTCTCGGCGCGGCATCCACAGATACCCGTTGATGAACTCCTGGCGGTATTGACCGAGCGCGAGAGATTGGGCTCCACGGCAATCGGCGACGGTATCGCGATACCTCACGGAAAGCTCGCGCGAGTTGACCGGATCGTCGGCGCCTTCGGCCGCCATGTCCAGGGAGTCGATTTCGAATCGCTCGACGGCAACCCGACCCATCTGTTCTTCGTTCTGGTCGCACCCGAAGATTCGACGCTCCATCTCAGGGCCCTGGCGCGCGTGTCGCGGCTTTTCAAGGAACCCTCATTCCGGCAAAAGCTGCTCGACGCCGCCGACGCGAACGAGATTTTTCGCCTGATAAAGGAAGAGGACTCGAGGTTCTAAACGCGGCCGGCGCCGACCGGTGCCTGCCGTGCTGTCAGGTCTCGAATGATGGCGAACGGCGGCGGACAAAGCGGCACCACGGCGGCGCCGCGTTTGATAATCGTGACCGGGGCGTCCGGCTCCGGACGGGCGTCCGCGATGCGGGTGCTCGAGGACCTGGGTTTTTACTGCGTTGACAATCTTCCGGTGGGGCTTGCGCCCACGGTCGTGAAGCTGGTCGGCGAAAGCCGCAAGAATTTCGCGGGACTGGCGCTTGGAATCGATCCGCGCGAAAAACTGTTCTTCCCCCAATGGCCGGCTATCTTCTCCGAACTCGAGCGCGAGGGAATCAGGCCCGAGATCCTTTTTCTCGACGCGTCGGACGAAGCGCTTGCGCGCCGCTACTCGGAGACGCGACGGCCGCATCCGATGGGCCACGGCGGCATCAGCGTCGCCGAGAGTATCCGTCAGGAGCGCGAAGCGCTGGCCGAGATGCGCGAGCGCGCAAGCCGCCTAATCGACACCACGGCGACCACGGTCCACGAACTGCGTGAGATCGTCACCGCATGGGTGATGGGAGCGGCGGCGGGCGAGCGGATGGCCGTATCGCTGGTTTCCTTCGGCTACAAGTACGGAATCCCGGTCGGGCTCGACCTGATGCTCGACGTGCGTTTCATCCCGAATCCGTTTTTCGTGCCCGAGTTGAGGTCGCTCACGGGGCTCGACCGCCGCGTGCACGAGTACGTGATGAACCAGCCGGACGCGGTTCGTTTTGTCGAAGAGGTCGGACGGCTGCTTGAGATGCTGATTCCGCTTTATCGGCGCGAGGGCAAGAGCTATCTCACAATCGGCTTGGGATGCACCGGCGGATGCCATCGCTCGCCGGTTTTGGCGCGCGCGCTTCGCGAGCGGCTTTCCGCAAGCGGCTTCGACGCCGAAGTCCGCGACCAGGACATCGCGCGCTGACGGGGGAGCGCGTCGCTTCGGCCCAACGCTCTTGCGCCTTTTCTTACCCTCGCCCGTTGCCTGTCGCACACGAAGCGCCAAGCGAGGGCGCTCAGAAAAGAGATGTCTGCGCCGGCGCGCAGCGCAGACATCTTGGCTCGAGACATCGCACCTGACCCCAGAGAAGGGGAACCAATTTCTGAGGTCTGCTTCTCGATGAGGGCGAACCTGTTTCGTTTTGCCCTGATTCCCTTCCCTTTAGGGAAGGACCGAGGGTTAGGTTGCCTTGCGCTTTTTGCCGAGAGAAAGCACGCTCGAAGAGCCGATTTGGCAGCCCTTGGAGACCTCGCGCCCGCAGCCGACGTGAGGCTCGCCGCGCAGCCCTTGCTCAGTTCATGATACTGCCGCAGTCGACGTTGATCGTCTGTCCGGTTACGCCCGAGCTTGCCTCCGAGACCAGGAAAAGCGCGACGCGCGCAACTTCGTCCTCGGTCGCCATCCGGTGCAGCGCCGCCTGAGATAAGAAGTTCTGCTTGATCTCTTCGTAAGGCTGGCCGAGAGACTCGGCGCGGGCGCGCATAACGCGCTCGATACGGTCGCCCTCGATTGCGCCGGGGCAGATACAGTTGACGCGGATTCCACGCGCGCCCCATTCGCCCGCCAGTGTCTGCGTAAGACCGATCATCGCCCACTTGGACGCGGCATAGGGCGATCTCAGCGGATAGCCGCGCCGTCCGGCGCCCGACGATATCATCAGGATGTTTCCCGAACGCTGACGGTCCATCTGCGGGATAGCCGCGCGCGAGGCGAGCCATGCGCCGGTCAGATCGATATCGAGCACTTCCTGCCATTCGGCGAGCGCCATGTCCGTGATTCGCTTGGTCGGGCCGGCGATTCCCGCGTTGTTGACCAGGATGTCGATTCGGCCGAACCGCTTGATCGTTTCCTCGACCATCCGGGCGCAGTCGGCTTCCTTCGACACGTCGGCCTGAATCCAGATTGCCTCGGCACCGGCTTTTTCCAATTCGGCGCACGTTTCGCGCATCGGTTCGACGCTTCGCGCGGCGATTGCGACCTTCGCGCCGGCCTCGCCGTAACGAAGCGCAATCTTTTTCCCGATTCCGTATCCGCCGCCGGTGATGATCGCTACTTTCTTGACAAGTTGGTTCATGAGAAAATCCTTTCAAGACTGGCCAGGGCGCTTTGGGCCGACTTTAGTAACCTTTGGCAAATTCGACAAACGGAGCTCAAGCAGTTGGGAGCGTCGCGGGACGAGCTGATGGCCGCGGTTAAGCCGATAAGCACACCGGACGGTGAGAAACCGCCGCGCGCGGGTGTCGGATGGCTCGACATCGCGCGCCTGGGCGCAATCGCCGCGCTCGCGCTTGTCTTCGGATGGCTGCTGTACGCGCATTCCGAATGGTTTCGCGATCCGGCCCGGGTAAAGGCCGAGGTTCTTTCGTGCGGCGTATGGGGCCCGACCATGTTCGTGATGCTGTACGCGGTCGGACCGTCCTTCCTGGTTCCGGGCGCGGTGATGACGATCGCGGGCGGGCTTGCGTTCGGGTCGCTATGGGGCGCGGTTTATTCGATTCTGGGCGCGGACATCGGGGCGGTCGTCGCGTTTGGCGCGGGACGGCTTCTCGGTAAAGGCTTCGTCGAGCGGATCATCGGCGAGCGATTCGAAAAGCTGCTCGCCAGAATCGCGCGCAACGGCTTTCACATCATTCTTTACCTGCGAATCGTACCCGTTATCCCGTACAACGCGCTGAACTTGCTCGCAGGCGCCTCACCGATCGAGTTCCGTGACTATTTCGTGGCTTCGATGCTGGGGATGATACCGGGGACGATCCTGTTCGCATTCCTGGGCGACGCGCTATGGCATCCGCTCTCGCCGCGCTTTTTCGCCGCTATCGGGCTCATCATCGCATGCCTCGGATGCGGCGAGCTTTATCGCCGGCGTTCGACGGTCCGGCTCGACTGAAGCCACAGGCCGTCATCGGCGCCCTTGAGACATAAAATAACGCGGGGGTGCTCCTTTTCCACGAGCACCCCCGCCTGGATCCACCTTCGCGCAATCGTAAAGGCGCCTCAGGTTCCGGATTGCCAGCTTTCCAGGTACTTCTTCTGCTCGGAACTCAGCGTATCGATTCTGATTCCCATCGCGGCAAGCTTGAGGCTGGCCACTTCGTCCTCGATCTTCTCAGGAACCGTGTGAACCTTGACCGGCAGCGACGTTTCCTTTGAGACCCATCGCGCCGCTAGCGCCTGAGTGGCGAAGCTCATGTCCATCACCTGGGCGGGATGACCACCGGCGCAGGCCAAGTTCACCAGCCGGCCCTGGCCAAGCAGGTAAACGCGTCGTCCGTTGGTGAGATGGAAGCATTCGACCTCGCGAAGTCCCTTTTCGACCTTCTTCGCCAGCTTGCGCAGTGCCGGCAGCTCGATTTCGACGTCGAAATGGCCGGAGTTGCTGATGATCGCTCCGTCCTTCATCAGCCGGATATGCTCGCCGCGGATGACTGATCTGTCTCCGGTTACGGTGACAAAGATGTCGCCCACGCGGGCCGCGTCCGCCATCCGCATCACCTGATGGCCGTCCATCGCGGCCTCCAGCGCGCGGATCGGATCGACTTCGGTGATGATCACACGCGCGCCGAGTCCATGCGCACGCGCGGCGACGCCCTTTCCGCACCATCCGTAGCCCGAAACCACGACTGTTGAGCCAGCCATCAAGACGCCGGTCGCCCGGATGATGGCTTCTACTGTCGACTGTCCGGTTCCGTAACGGTTGTCGAACAGCGACTTGGTCTTGGCGTCGTTTACCGCAACCACCGGAATCTTCAGCGCGTGATCCTTCTCCATCGCGCGAAGCCGGATCACGCCGGTGGTGGTTTCCTCCATGCTTGCGCGGACTTCCTCGGCCTGGTCGCGGAAGTCGGTATGGAGCAGGCTTACCAGGTCTGCGCCGTCATCCATCGTGATCGTCGGCCGGCGTTCGAGCACGGCGCGCAGATGGCTGTAATAGGTGTCGCGGTCCTCGCCATGAATCGCGTAGGCGGGGATTCCGTACTCTTCGACCAGTGCCGCCGCGACATCGTCCTGGGTCGAAAGCGGGTTGGAAGCGCAGCAGAATACGTCTGCGCCGCCCGCCTTGAGTGCGCGGAGCAGGTTGGCGGTCTCGGTGGTGATATGCAGGCACGCGCCGAGGCGCTGTCCCTTGAGCGGCAGCTCCTTGGCGAATCGCTCACGGATGCGCCTTAGGACGGGCATCTGCTCGTCGGCCCATTCGATACGCTTGCGTCCGTCCTCGGCGAGCTTGAGATTTGCGACGTCGTAGTCGCGGCTTACGCGCCGGGGTTTGGGCATGGCTTTGCGCTTGCTGGCAATCCTTTTCACGATGGCTTCAACTCCAAAGGCAGGGGTTTGTCGGCCTCACCCCTAGGGCTGGCCGTTGGTTCGGAAGGCGCTGCGCAGCGATTCGGCCATGTTGGTTTCCTCCCACGGGAAAAGGCCGTCGTGCGGGTCGCGCCCGAAATGTCCATAAGCGGCGGTGGCCTTGTAAATAGGCCGCTTGAGCCGCAGCGTCTTGATGATCCCGGCGGGACGAAAATCGAACAGTTCGCGCACCGTGGATTCCAGTTTCTTCTCCGGCACGAGCCCGGTGTCGAACGTATCGACCAGGATCGAGACGGGTTCGGCCACGCCGATTGCGTAGGCGACCTGGATCTCGCACTTCTTCGCGAGCCCGGCGGCAACGATATTCTTGGCGACGTGCCGCGCCATGTAGCATCCGGAGCGATCCACCTTGCTGGGATCCTTGCCCGAGAAGGCGCCGCCGCCGTGCCTGCCGTAGCCGCCGTAGGTGTCAACGATGATTTTGCGCCCGGTAAGCCCGCAGTCGCCGTGCGGACCGCCGACCACGAAGCTGCCGGTCGGATTGATGTGATAGACGGTTGAACGGGTGAGAAGCTCGGCCGGGATGGTCTTCTTCACGAGTTCCTCGATAAGGACCTCGCGGATGGTGGCGTGGCTGACGCCGGGCTTGTGCTGCGCGGAGATGACCACTGCGGTCACCTCGACCGGGCGTCCGTCCGCGTAGCGCACTGTGACCTGGCTTTTGCCGTCGGGGCGCAGGAACTCTAGCTTCTGCTCCTTGCGAAGCGCGGTCAGATTGCGCATCAGCCGATGCGCCAGCGCGATCGGAACCGGCATCAACTCGGGCGTTTCATCAGAGGCGAACCCGAACATCAGGCCCTGGTCGCCCGCACCCTGTTCCTTGTGCAGCCCTTCACCCTCGGAAACGCCCTGCGAAATGTCGGGAGATTGCGGCTCGACCGCGACCAGCACCGCGCAGGTCCTCGCGTCGAAGCCGATCTCCATGCTGTCGTATCCGATTTCGAGCGCGGTCTCGCGGGCGATACGGATGAAATCGGGAGTGACCCGGCTCGTGATCTCACCGGCGACAACGATAAGCCCGGTTTTGGCCAGCGCCTCGACAGCAACCCGCGAGTCAGGGTCCTCGGCAAGCAGCGAGTCCAGAACGGCATCCGAAATCTGGTCGCACATCTTGTCGGGATGACCTTCGGAGACGGATTCCGAGGTGAACAGAAAATCCTTAAGCGACATTCGCTATGGCTCCCATCTGATTGCGGGCTAAACGCTTCACGCGGTTCTCCAAGCGGTCTTGTGAAACCGCGCGCAGGCGAGGGATGACACGGTGAGTTCCGATTGTAAAAAACTTGCGCCGCCGTAACCCGTCCGGCTCCGGTCCGGGCGGCATGGCAACGGTTTCAAGGCTTCGGATTGTATAACTGACCCGTCGGTCGGGGTCAAGGTTGCCTCCGGCGCCGCACCCGCAAGCCAGACGCCGGTCGCCGCTCGTCTCAACCGCCGCGGGAATCCGTGCTAATCCTCGCCGAACTTGTCTTCGAAGACGGCCTGCACCGCCTTGAACGCTTCGTCGGCGTCCGGACCTTCAACCTTCACCTTGAGTTTGGTCCCGGTCCCCGCGCCGAGCATCATCAGCCCGGTTACGCTTCGGGCGTTCACGCTCTCTTTGGCGCGCGTGATGGTAACGGTGGAAGCGAACCTGGCTGCGGTCTGGGCGAGAGTCGATGCGGCCCTCAGGTGCAGTCCGAGCTTGTTCTTTACCTCGACTGTCCCCTCAGCCACCTTCACAACAAACACGATAAGGGGAACCGGCGGCGAGGTAAACCCATCGGCGCGAAAGTTTTCCAGCCCTCGCGCGTCTTAACTACTCCGAGCCGCGCTGGAGCGCCCGGCTCTCGGTCTCTTCCGGGGAGCTGGCCAGTTCGACCGTAAAGAGCTGACGCAGGCGTCCCTCGATTGCGCGATCGCGCGTCGTGCCCTCGCGAGCGCGCCATGCACGCAGCGGGATTACCGCCTTGGCCATGTCGCGATGGCCGCCGGCGCTGCCGATATCGCCGAAGATGTGGCGTACCGTCTCTCCGGCGCTTACGCGCGTGGTCGCATGGTTGCGCAGCGCGATAACCAGGTTACTGCCCAGTTTGCCCGCGACTGCGACCCATTCCACGCCTTCGAACTGCAGGCAGAAGTCCGCCATCTGCACGATCAGGTCGTCTCGCGCAACCTTGCCCAGGTTCAGCACCACGAGCCCGTTGTTTACCTCCAGCCGCGACATCGCGCGCGACAACACCTTGGCGAAGGTCAGCGGAAGCTCGGGCCGGTCGATATGACGGAGCAGATTGACGTTCGCGAGTGGATAAAGGTGGGTGAAAGCGAGCAGGTCATCGTCGGTGACCCGCCGCTTGAGCAATACCGTGTCGCTGCGCACGCCGTAGAGCAACGCCGTCGCAAGGCGCTCGCTTATTCGCTCCTCGGCACAGATCAGGTACTCCGTCATAATTGTGGCGGTCGAGCCGTAGCGAGTGCGGATGTCCTGGAAAGGGGCGTTGCTCGGCGCGTAGCCCGGATGATGGTCGATCACGATATCGGCGCGGGGCAGCTTGTCGCCGAAATACGGCGGCTGCACGTCCACCATCGCGACCTTGTCGAAAGCGGCCAGCGCTTCGGTGCTGGCCGGAGTGATCTCGATCTCCAGCAGATGCACCATCGTGCGGTTTTCCGGTCGCGTGACCGGTGTAAAACTGAAGATCGGGGTGGTCAGCTTGTTGCGGCCCAGAAGCGTGCGCAACGCCATTGCGCTTGCCATCGCGTCCGGATCGGGATCGTCCTGGAGCACTATCGCGACGCGGTCGCCCTCACCGACCATCGCCCGAAGCTCCTTAATCTTTTGCCTGGTATACTCCTTGTCCATACAACGAGGAGCGCAGCCTGCGGGTGCGCCCGATACGTGGAGAGCTTTACGCCCAAAGCCTTCCGGCGCAATACCCGTGTGAGAAGATGCAGAGGACGGGCTGGAAAAGGGTCGCCGAACCCGCGGAAAAGGCCATTCGCATCCTCCCCAACTATCACAGCGTTCCAATTTCCTTCAATGTTATAGTTAAGCATTCCCAATGAGCCAGGATCAGTCGTTTACTACCACCACCCACTGCGTTATCTGCCGGCGGCCTTCGGCCGAATGGCTGCTTCGGCTGACGATCGAGGATTCGGGTGGGTTCATGCAGCGGGCCTTTATATGCCCGAATTGCGGGGTTAAGCTTCGGCTTGCCTCCGAAAAGACGCGCGACCTGCAGATCGACCCCTGGGTCCACGAAGCGGTGGCCAGAGTGCTCCGCGGAAAGGAAGGAAGCGAAACCTGATGGCGACCGCGCCACATCAGTCCGAAGCCTATAGCTGGCCTCACGACGAGGCGCGAAAAGTCGCCGAGCGCGTGGCGGGCTACGAACCCGGCCGGCCGGTGATCTTCCAGAGCGGCTTCGGACCCTCGGGCCTTCCGCATCTCGGCACGATGTGCGAAGTGTTGCGGCCGTCCTACGTCCGCCACGCCTTCGCGATGCTTGGCACGGGCCGGCCGACGCGCCTCATCGTCTTCATCGACGACATGGACGGGCTTCGCAAAGTTCCCGAGAACGTGCCGAATCGCGAGGCGGTCGCCGTCCATGTCGGCAAGCCAGTGTCGCGGATTCCCGATCCGTTCGGATGCTGCCAGAGCTTTTCGGGCCACATGGTCGGGCTTTTGGGCAAGTTCCTCGCGCCGGTCGAGGTCGATTACGAACTCGTGCTCTCCAGCGAGATGTACGCAAGCGGACGCTTCGACGAGGCGCTCAAGCTTATTCTCGCCCATCACGCAAGAATAACCGAGATCGTCGCGCCCACGCTCAGGCCGGAGAATCGGGCGCAATGGTCGCCGTTTATGCCTCTGTGCCCGTCGTGCGGCCAGATCAATTCGACGCTCGTGACCGCGTACCATCCCGAGCGCGCGACCGTCGAGTTTTCCTGCGAGCGCAGTTTCGGCGGCGCGCACGGATGCGGTTACAGGGGCGAGCAGAGCGTGCTCGGCGGCAAGGCCAAGGTTCAATGGAAGGTCGATTGGGCGCTCCGATGGTACGTGCTTCGCGTGGACTATGAGCTCTACGGCAAGGACCTGATCGATTCCGCGACCCTGTCCGGTTATATCGTGAGGCTTCTGAGCGGCGCGCCGCCGCTTGGTTTTCCGTTCGAGATGTTTCTCGACGAGCAGGGGCACAAGGTTTCGAAGTCCGTGGGCCGCGGCGTCACGGTCGATCAGTGGACGCGGTACGCGCCTATCGAGGTTCTGAAATATTTCCTGCTGCTCAATCCGCGGCGCGCGCGCAAGCTCTTCATCGAGGCGATACCGCAATACGTTGACGACTACCTGGACGCGTTGCGCGGTTACGCGGCGGCCGCGTCCGACGAGGAACGGCGAAATTCGCCGCTCGAGTTCGTGCTCCAGAGCGCGAGCGCGCGCCGCTTCAATTCGGAACTGAGCTTCGCCCTCGTGATGAACCTCGTCTCGGCGCTCGGCACTTCGGACCGCGCGTTCATATGGCGTTATCTCACGCACTACGATTCGAAGCTCACCTCGGAGCCGGAGACCGAAGCGATGGCGCGCGTGCTGATGGAGTGCGCGCTCAACTACTACCGCGACTTCGTCGAGCCGACCAAGAAACCGTACGCGCCTTCCGACGGCGAGCGTGCGCAGTTGCGCTCGCTGGTCGAATACCTGGTGAAAAACCCCGACGCTTCAGCCGAGGATATCGAGCACAAGATCTACGATCTCGGACGCGAGAATTACGACAAGCCGGGCAAAATCTTTCCGCTGCTTTACCGGGTGATACTCGGCCAGGAGCGCGGTCCGCGTCTCGGCGCGTTTATCCGGCTTGCAACACCTGAACGCGTCGCACAACTGGTAGAGGAATCGCTCGCGCGCAACTGAACGCCCACGCGGGCAGGCGGTTGAGCCCTCGCCCGCTGACCGGGAGAGGGCGGTGTCTTTTTCAGCGAACGCATCGCCTTGCGCGGGCGCCTCATTGAGGCAGCGGTCGCCAACGGGCAGCCGCAGCGTTCGCTGAAAGAGCGCCGGGTGAGGGTCGTCAGAGAAAAGATGCCTCTGCTGGCATGATGCTAGCGCGGGGAAATCAGATGAACTCGGCGAAGACCGAATCGGCCAGTTCCAGGCCGCGCTCGGTAAGCCGCACGCTATCGCCCGCCCGCTCCAGCATCCCGCCTTCGAAAAGACGCGCGGCGCTCGCGCCGAAAACCTGATCGAAGTCGACTCCGAAACGCGCGCGGAACGTGTCCAGCGCAAAGCCCTCGCGAAGGCGCAGGTTGAGGAACACGAACTCACCCATCGCGGCGGTTTGGTCGACGGTTTCGCTCCCCGCTTCGGCGCTTCCTGACTCAAGCGCACGCGCGATATAGCGAGCGGGGCTGCGC
>JAJYMR010000241.1 GCA_021786815.1 Deltaproteobacteria bacterium | reverse complement strand
CCGCGTCTCTTGCGCATTTGCTGCCCACCGCCCAAACCACGGCCATTCGCGGAGGAAACATAGGCGTTTCAGGCATCCGACGCGCAACATACTCGCCTCTTTGCCATAAAGAACAATTAGTACCAAACTGAAATCGTTTGTCGTTTCTTGACGCCTTGGCTCGATTAGGGTCAGTTTTACAATCAGCACGTGATTCGACGGCATAATTTTAAACTCTGGGGTATTCCAGGTGAAAGATTTGATTGGCCGAGCGATTCATCGACTCTCATACGGCATCCTGGCGTGCGGCGTTGCGCTCGCCTCCCTCCCGGCGTCGGGCGCGAAAGCCGCCGGGCCGAGTGCTTCCGTCGTAGAACCTTACGGACGTGTCGAGGTGGCCAAGCTTCCTAGCTTCAGGCCATCGGCCGGTTCGGCGATAATCCTGCCGCGCAAATTCCCCAACGTGGACGTGCTCGCCGCCCAGAAGGCGGCATTTCTGCCGACCGGCGCACACAAGCCAGACAAGGGCGGCGGTGGTGGCGGCGGCCACGGCAAGCCCACGCCAACCCCGACTCCGACACCGGCTCCCACGCCGACGCCCGTCCCAACGACGAGCGCAAGTTTCGCGGGGCTTCAGTTCTCGGACAGTGGCGGATGGGTTCCGCCGGACACGATACTTGCGGCCGGCCCTACCTACATCTTCGAAGCCGTGAACCTAGCGGGAAGGATCGCGGACAAGAACGGCAACACGGTCTCGACTTTCAGTCTGTTCAATTTCTTCAATCTGCCGACCTCGACCGAACTTACCGACCCGCGGGTGCTTTTCGATCCGTCGTCGGGGCGATGGTTCGTCGTGACCACGACGGTAAACAAGAGCAAGACTCCCGGCGGATGGAACCTCGCGGTTTCGGCAAGCAGCGATCCGACCGGAGCGTTCTATCTGTATAGCTTCTCGACCGGCAAAAGCTTTCCTGATTTTCCGAAGATGGGCGTGAACTACGACAAGCTTGCGCTGTCGGGCGACATCTTCTCGGGAAACAACTTTCTCGGCACCGAGTTTCTGGTCCTGAACAAGAGCAACCTGATAAACGGCCAGGCCGTCAGCGCGGACACCTATCCGGCGCCGCAGGGCGATTACGCAATCGAGCCCGCGCTCGACCTTACCGAGAATACGACCAGCGACACGATGTACATGGCGGCGGCTGCTTACGCGTCGGCCAGCAGCGTTGAGGTATGGAGCGTCACCGGGGTTCCGGGAGTCGGCAGCGGAAGCCAGGTAACGGAAAAGTCGCTGCCGTTCTCCTCGGCCGCTTACACAGGGCCTGCGACGCCTTCGACGCTCTCCACGCCGCCCGACGCCGCGCAATGCAACACGAACACTACCGTCGTCACCAACGACAACGCACTGCTCGACGCCATGTACCGAAGCGGCTCGCTATGGGTCTCGGCCAACGACGCGTGCACACCCGAGACCGACACCGCCGTGCGTTCGTGCCTGAGATTCATCGAGATTTCGATTCCCGCGGGCGCATCCGCCGCGAACGCGAGCATCGCCGAGAATTTCGACGTCGGCGTGCATGGCGAATACCTGTACTATCCGGCCGTGCGCACGGACAAATACGGCAACATGGCCTCGGTCTTCAGCGAATCCTCGGGTTCACAATGCCCCTCGGTCGCCGAGATAACGCAACAGGCCGGCGGCACGCCCGGTTCCCCCGCGCTTGTGAATCCGGGAAGCGCCGCGTACACGCAGGCCAACCGATGGGGCGATTACTCGGGCGCGAGCGTGGATCCGACCGACGATTCGACGTTTTGGCTCGCGGCCGAATACGCAACCACCGAACCGTGCAGCTCGGGGCAGTGCTCGGCGTGGGGCACATGGATTAACAGCGCGACCGCGCCTTGAGAATTGACAAGGAAAAGCCGGCGCTGAGAGCCATCATCGGACGGCGTCAGCGCCGGTTCGCCTCGCGTTCGTGAGGATGCGGGGCGGATTGCGCGCGCGCTTTCGCGGGAAGCGGTCCGGGAAGGCCGTCATAGACGAGAGCGCGTCCGTCGGAATGGAACCCGATAGCGGCGAGCGTCGCAACCCGCCCCGAGTCGAGCGCGGGCCGTTCGTCGACCGTATCGATAACCACCTTGCCGCGCATCGCAAGCAGTGCGCCGATTGCGTCCCTGAATTCGCCGTCGCCATGCGCGCCGAGCGACAACATCGCGCGTCCCGCAAGCCCGAGCACGACGCGGCCCGCGCGTATCACGACGACGTTCGAGACATCGCGCGCGATTCCGCATCCGGCAATCGTCGCGCCGTAAGGATTCGCCGGGTCGGCCGCGCTCAGCGCGACAACGCGTTCGTCCGAGCCGTTCGAGCCGCGCACGGCACGAAGCATCTCCGCGGCCTCCGGCAGCGCGTACTGCTCTCCCGACAGCGAGCGGACAAACCATCCGCGCCGTATCGTACCAGCATATTCGAGGCGCCGAAGCGCGAACTGGAGCTCCGGCCACGAAAAGTCGAGCGTCTCGAGCGAAAGCGTCTCGCGCGCAACGATACCGTGGCGCCTAAGCAGGAGCATCGCGGCCTCGCGCGGCCGGTCGTCGAGGCCAGTCTCAGCCTTTCGCGAATCGCTGCCTGTTTTTCGCGCCGTCAATGCGGACCATCGGCCCGTCACGCTCGACTTAAGTCGCGCCCGCAATGCGGCGTCGCGTCGCGCGCCATGGCCGGTTGTCGCGCCGTCCTCGAGCATCCGCGCAGCGGCCGGTTCGGCGGCGAACAACCTCAGCGGCGCGAAACTGTCGTTGGAGACCCTGCCCCGCGCGGCAAGCCGCCACAGCGCCGCGAGCGTGTCGCGCTCGGACAGACCGGCGCGTTCGGCAACCTCGTCGAGATATTGCGCTCCACTTACGACCAGCGCGCGCCACACCGCAAGTTCCTTCGCGTCCGACGGTTCATCGTCGCTGCCCGACTCGAACGGAAAGGGATTTCGGCGCTCGACGAACGCAACCTTTGACGGCAGTTCCGCGATCTCGCCTTCAGGCGCAAACGCGACCCATGCGAACTCGCCGCTCATGCAGGCGAGGTCAAGGTACTCGCTTCGGTAGCCGGGAATCCGCGCGGGAAGAATCGCGCGCTCCCAGAAATCGGGCGCGAAGGCCAGGCCCGAAAGCTGCTCCAGCACCGCACGGAGCAACTGATGCGGGTCAGGCTCGAGCCCGGCGCCGCCAACATGATGCCATCGCAGGAGAAAACGGGCGTACTCGTGGTCTTCAGCCGGTTCGATTTCCGCGCGAACCCGCGCAAGGGTCATCCGATGGACCCGCTCAAGGACGTATCGGTCGCACCATTGCTCGGTCGAAGACGAGATGAAATGTCCGCGGAAGATTGCGCCGCCCGCTTCCAGCATCGAGACCGCCTGCCCGACCTCCGATTCGCAAAGGCCGACACGGCGCGCAAGCTCCGAAAGCGTAACCGGTCCGGACGTGGCCAGCGCGCGGCGAACGATCTCGCGGCACGCCGCGTCGCGCTCGACCGCAGGCCCGGGCGCGACCCGGCCGTCGAACCGAGCGTCCGGGTAGGCACTCGCGTAAAGCGGCGCATCCTCGGCGGAAACGAAAAGCGCGTTTGCGCCCGCGTCCGGCCGCATCCTGAGGAGACGTCGTTCGCCGATGAGTTGCTCGACCAGCGGGCCGGAATCTCCGCTTGCGCGCGCGGCGATTTCCTCTTCGTCGAGAGAGCCGTGCGCGCGCAGCAATTCGTGAAGCTCGTCGCGATTTCGCGCGCGGCGGCCGGGCGCGAGGCCCGTAACGTCGGCGACGACCGCGTCTATCACATCGCGCGAGAGCATCTGCGCGAGATCTTCGGAGTGGAAAACGTCTTCCGCCATCCCGCGATTCATCTGAACGGTCCGGCTTCTGCGATTCGCGCGCTCGCCGCCGTCGAGAAACGAGTAGTCCCAGGCAAGGAGCAGGCGATGGGCGAAGGCGGACGGGGAAACCGCGTCCACGTTGACGACGCGGACCGAGCCGTTCTCGACGCCGCGAAGGAACTCCTCCATCGCGGCCGCGTCAGTGGATTCTTCGAGGCACTCGCGCACGGTTTCGCCCAGGATAAAGTGGTCGGGCACCTCGATTTTCGGCGGCCGGTTCTCGAAGCACGCCTGCTGGCCCGGGAACAGCGCGGCAAGCAGTTCCTGCGCGCGAAGCCGCTGAATGTACGGCGGCACCTTGCGCCCGCGCTCCGAGCGCATCACGGATAGCGCACGCGTCGCCACATGGCGAAAGCGCACTTCGAACATCGGCGCGTTGAGCAGCGCCTGGACGAGCACGTCGCGCGCGCTCCTCGACGAAAGCATCGGGAGCAGCGCTTCGAGTGGAAAGCTATGGCGCGCGTTGAGCGCGAGCAGGCATCCGTCGTCGATCGCGGAGGCCTGGATCTCGAAATCGAAGCTCTGGCACAGGCGTTTTCGAATTGCCAGTCCGAGTCCGCGGTTGAACCGGATGCCGAACGGGGCGTGGATTACGATCTGCGTACCGCCAAGCCCGTCGAAAAACCGCTCGACGACGACGGTGCGGCGATCGGGAACCGCGCCCAGCGCCGCGACGCCGCGGCGCACGTAATCCACGGCCTGGCGCGCGGCGCGTTCGGTGAGAAGGCATTCGGCCCCAAGGTACGCGATTGCCTCGGCCTCGGCGCCGCGCTCAAGGCGCGTGGCGAGCTCGCGTCTTAGTTCGGTCGTCTCGTCGGAAAGCGAGCGCGAGCGTCCGGCGGCCTCGGTCTGCCAGAACGGAAGCGTCGGCGCCATCCCGGGTGCAGGCTCAACCATCAACCGCCCGCGCGAAATCCGCTGGATCTGCCAGGGCATCGAGCCGAGCGCAAAGATATCGCCGCGCGACGACTCCTGGGCGAAGTCCTCTTCGACGTCGCCGATCTTGCGGCCCTCGGATTCAATCACGACGTCGTAGTTGCCGTTTTCGGGAATCGTGCCACCCGAAGTGATCGCCGCCATCCGCGCGCCGCGCCGCGCGCGCACCCGGCCGCCGCGCGGGTCGTAGATGATCTTCGGTGCCGCGCCGCGAATACGCTCGCGCGGCTCCGCCGCCATCTCCGAGAGCAGCCTGCCGAGGCTGGCATCGTCGAGGTTTGCGAAGTTGTACGCGCCGCGCAGGATTTCGAGCAGGTCGCGTTCGGCGATTTCATCTTCCTCGGCGGCGATCGCGACTATCTGCTGCGCCGCGACGTCGAGGCATCCCGCCGGAATTTCGACCTCATCAATACGCCCCGCCCTTATCGCGCGCACGCACGACGCGCACTCGAGAAGGTCGTCGAGCGTGAGCGCGAAGAACCGGCCCTTGGGCGTCGCGCCGAGGCTGTGCCCGGAACGGCCGATTCGCTGGATCGCGGCGGAGATCGATTTCGGCGAATCGACCTGGCAGACGAGATCGACCGCGCCGACATCGATTCCGAGTTCGAGCGAGGCGGTCGCGACTATCGCCCTCAGTTCGCCACGCTTGAGACGCTGCTCGGCAGCAAGCCGTTCTTTTCGCGCGAGGCTGCCGTGATGCGCCATCACGGCGTCGGCGCCAAGGCGCTTCTGCAGGTTGAGCGCGACCCGCTCGGCCCATCGGCGGCTCAGCGTAAAGACAAGGGTCGTGCGATGCTCCGCGATAAGGCGCGCGGCCTCGTCGTACATCGCCTCCCAGTGCTCGTGCGTGGCAAGCGGACCGAGATCGGGACCGGGCGCGAGCACCTTGAGGTCCATCGCGCGGAGCCGGTCGTCGGCTCGCACCACTTTGACCGCGCGCAGCGTCCGGGTGCCGTCGCGCTTTACCTCGCCTCCGGCCAGGAACTCTGCCAGGCGCTCGACCGGGTTGAGCGTCGCGGAAAGGCCGATTCTGGCCGGACGCGGCTTCCCACCGAGACGCAACATCCGCTCGAGACGTTCGAGCGTAGCGGCCAGATGTGCTCCGCGCTTGTTGCCCGCGATTGCGTGAAGCTCATCGACGATAACGTACCTGACCGACGCAAGACGGGTTCGAAAACGCGGCGAGGTAAGAAGGATGAAGAGCGACTCGGGCGTGGTGACCAGGATATGCGGCGGACGCCGGAGCATCGCGCTTCGCTCGTTGGCGGGCGTGTCGCCGGTGCGAAGACCTGCGCGAATCGGGGCGAGCGCTATTCCAAGGCGCTCGGCGGCGCCGCGCACTCCTTCCAGCGGTTCTTCGAGATTGAGCCGGATATCGTTGGCAAGCGCCTTGAGCGGCGAGACGTAGAGTACCGAAACCTCGTCGCTGAGCGAGCCGGACTCGGCCTCGATGACGAGCCGGTTTATCGCCCACATGAAGGCCGCCAGCGTCTTGCCGCTTCCGGTCGGAGCGCAGAGCAGCACGTCATGACCGGGCGGGCTTTGCGCCTCGCCGATTACCGGCCATCCGAGTTGCTGCGCGCGCGAGGGTGAGTCGAAGCGGCTTAGGAACCACGCGCGAACGGCGGGATGAAATCCGTCGAGCACGCCGGGCACGATGCAGTTATATCATCCTTTTACGCAGGCGGTCAGCCGGGGTTCCGGGGGGCGTCCCGGCGACAGGCGCAAAGTGCCCGCCCCGCGCGGCTGGGCGAACGAATGCGCCGGCGCGTTCAGCGCAGGAACTCGGCAAGCCGCGCAGTGAATTCGCTGCGCGAAAGCGTAAGGTCGAATCCCGCCTCGCGCGCGGAGGCGAGCGACTTCAGGTCCACGTGAGAGGCGAAGCCGACCAGGCGCGCACTGGGAGCGTTCGCGCGGATGGCCTTTGCCGTTTCAACGGCAGGAAAAGCCGTGTCCGACAGATCGACCAGAACCAGCGAGGGCACGATCTCGGCGCATCGGCGCGAGGCCGCGTCGAGAGCCGAGGCGTAAGCGACCTCGGCGCCTGCGGCTTCGGCCGCCGCGTCGAGCTTGGAGCGGAAGAACAGGTCGCGAACCAGAGCCAGCGCAACGGTTGCCATCGGAGAATCCCTCAAACCTCGGTAATCTTGAAACGCTGCCGCGGGACCGGCGAACGATAGCGCTCGGGAAGAAACGGCCCGAGGTCCACAACCGGCTTTCGCCCCATCGCGAGGTCGGCGATCACTTCGCCGGTCAGCGCCGAAAGCATGATACCGCTTCGGAAGTGGCCCGACGCGTAGAGCACGTTCGAGACCGTCGGCGAAGGGCCGATTACGGGCATCAGGTCGTCGGTCGCCGGTCTCAGTCCCGCCCAGGCCTCGCGAAACGCCACCTGCGAGAGCGCCGGCATCAGCTCGCACGCCGCCTGCGCGACGTGCCGAATCCCGCCGAGCGTCACGCTCTTGTTGTAGCCCGCGTCCTCGAAAACCGAGCCGGCAAGCAGCCGGCCGTCGCGCCGCGGCACAAGGATTCCACGCGTGGAGAAGAGCGACGGCGCGAGGATACCGGGCCGCGCGTCGAAACAGAGAATTTGACCGCGCACCGGAAAGAAACGGATACTGTCGCCTTCCAGGCCGCGGATTTCGCCCGACCAGGCGCCCGCCGCGATAATCACCAGGTCGGCCTCGGCGACCGAGCCGTCACGAAGCCTGACTCCCGAAGCCCTGCCGCCGCTTGTGACGAGCGCGTCCACGCAGGCGCCCTCGCGAAATTCGGCACCCGCGCGGACGGCGGCATTGACGTAAGCCTGGGTGAGCTTGCGATTATCCAGGCGGCGATTGGTCGGCATGTGAAGCGCGTGGAGCACGGCGCGCGAGAGCGAAGGCACGAGCCTCAGCGCCTCACGCGCGTCGAGTTCTTCGACGACGGCGTTCGCCTCGCGCTGCCATCGCGCGCGCGCCTTCAATTCCTCGCGTTCCTCCTCGTTGAAGGCCACGTAGAGAACGCCGTACTTGTCGTACTCCGGATCGACGCCGCTCTCGCGCACGAGCCGCTCCACCAGCGCGTCGAACGCCTGTTTCGCTTTCATGCAGAGATCGAAGAACGGGCCTGGACGGTCGGCTTCGCCCTGCGGAGCGATCAGGCCGCCCGCTGCCCACGACGCCTCCTGCCCGAGCCGCCCGCGTTCGAGAACGGCGACCGCGACTCGCTCGCACGCAAGCCGCCACGCCACCGCCGCACCGATGATTCCTCCGCCGATTACAAGAGCCTTCACGTCGAGGACACTCCGCGCGTTACCGCATGAACCGGTTTCTACAGGTTTCCAGATTAACTATCCGTTCGAGGCGGTAAAACCCCGGCGGTCTCGGCAATCCGGCGATTCGGAGCCGATGAAACTCGGCGGGCGCGATGCTAAAAAGCAGGTTCGTGATTCCGGTCGCGATCCCGTGGCATGGAGGGCCAAACGATGGCGAGGCTAATCAAGGGGATGGACACCAAACTCATCCACGCGGGCGAGCCCGAGCCGCTTATCGCGGGGGCGGTCAACACGCCGATCTTTCAGTCCTCGACCTTCGAGTACTCGGGCGCGGCCGACTACCATCAGCTTCGCTACATCCGGCTGAACAACACGCCCAATCACGACGTTCTGCACGCGAAACTTGCGGCGCTGGAGAACGCCGAAGCGGCCCTGGTCTGCTCAAGCGGGATGGCGGCGATAGCGGCGACGCTGCTGACGCTGCTCGCGCCCGGCGGCCATCTCCTCGCCCAGGAATGCCTTTACGGGGGCACGCACGACCTGTTCGCGCGAGATCTTCCCTCGCTCGGCGTCGAGGTGGACTTTATCGATCCCGACGACCCGGATTCCTGGCGCGCGCACCTAAAGAGCAACACTCGTGCGATCTACGTCGAAACGCTCTCGAACCCGCTGCTGCAAGTGCCCGACCTTGCGGCAATAGTCGATTTCGCCCGGCATCATCGGCTTACTTCGATTATCGACAACACGTTTGCAAGCCCTATCAACTTTCGAGCGGTGGAATTCGGCTTCGATCTCTCGCTGCATAGCGCAACAAAGTATTTGAATGGCCATGACGATATCGTCGCTGGAGCGGTTGTAGGTAACGCGGAGCTCGTATCGAACATTCGGCGCAAACTGAATCTGCTGGGCGGAGCACTCGACCCTCACGCGTGCTTTCTTCTCAATCGCGGGCTCAAGACGCTTGCGGTGCGTGTACGGCATCAGAATGAAAGCGCCCTAAAAATTGCGCATTTTTTCGAACAACATCCGGCAGTAACCCGGGTGAATTACCCCGGCCTCGAAGGTCATCCGCATCACCTGCGCGCCTGCGAACTGCTCGACGGATTCGGCGGCGTTCTAAGCTTCGAATTGACGGGCGGAGTGGAAGCTGCCGAGCGCTTTATTGCTAACGCGACCGTGCCGACATCCGCGCCGAGCCTCGGCGGAGTGCATACGCTAATCATGCGCCCCGCAGTCACTTCACACGCGGGTATGTCACGTGACGAACGTGCCCGCGCGGGCATCGCGGACGGCCTGATACGGCTCTCAGTCGGGCTTGAGACGTGCGAAGATCTAATCGAGGACTTCGAGCGGGCGTTAAGATGCTCTTGATATACGTGTTTTCGCCGACCATCGCAAAAGACGCGCCTTTCGCGTGGCCGGATTCGTTATGACATCGCACTTCACGTATTTTCGTCAGGGTTTCAGTCCTGGGACTGATGCGATGATGCTCTTGGGCGATTAGTCAGACTTAATCCGGAGTAGACATTCTTCAGCCGAATATCATTTCCTTTCGCGATATTTGAATAAATCGCGCAACCGCTTCGTCAAGGCGAATAGTCTCGCCCGGCAGGTCGCGGCGTCGCACGTCGGTTCTCCGTGCGTTGGGGTGTTTCGGGGTCTTTCGACATAGTCTTTTGCCGCGACTCTGTTCGGAGACGCAAAAAGGAGGTCCGCCTATGCCTACGGCCGACTCGTCCAGGCTTAGGTCCGACTTGATTGCGTTTGCCGCCGTTATTGTGGGGCTCGTGATCATGGCGGCACCTCGCAGCCACGCTCAGGTCAATCCCGGCGATATGATAACCGCCGCAAGCGCAGCCAAGGTCAAACACCTCGTGTCGCCAGGGGTTTATTACAAAGTGCGCAACGGGATGTCGATGCGGATTGTGAAGACCACACCCGTTGACTGGCCGCCTCCGTACCGCGACGCAACGGAAAAATACGCATCGCAGGTCAGGCTCTCGCCAGACGGGCGCACGGTCGAGAATTACGTTGCGGGCCAGCCGTTTCCTTTTCTCGACCCCAACGATCCGCACATGGCGACCAAGATCATCTGGAACAATGTCTTTCGTCCGATAACAACTGACGATTACGATCTTCGCTATTTCGCGTGCGAGAATCTGCGCGGCGGACTTAACGCAACGTATCGCGATCTCGACGAGATCGACGTCGGCCATTACGCGGGGTACAACGAGGTCGGACGGGTCGAAGTTGAGCCGATGCCGATCGATCCGGATTTCCTGAAAACCAACCGCTACTGGCTCTTCGCCCTGTATCCGATCATGGCCCCGGCGGAGTTGCGCGGCGCGGGCTTCATTCGCTATCGCTACGCCAATCCGAAACGTGCCGACGACGTGTGGTCGTGGAGCCCGGGAGCACGGCGCGTGCGACGGCTGAACGACTCGATGATGACCGACGCGGTCACCGGCAGTGGGTTGCCCGGAGCCGGCGGCGGCAACATCGTGGTGTTCGACCCAGACCATTATTCCGGTTTCAACGCGAAGGTCGAGGACTACAATTACCGTTACCTCGGCGACAAGCAGATGCTCGGATGCCTGCACGCGATACATTCGCCGGAGGTGACTTGTGCGACCGACGGCGGCGCGAGCGCATGTCCCGAAAACTGGGAGATGCGCCATCTGTACATCGTGGAGGCGACGCCGAGGCCCGGATGGATCAACTCGCTGCAGTCTAAGACCGTTCTCTATATCGACAGCGAAGCGTGGTACCCCATCTACGAGGACGCCTACGATCGGCAGGGACAGCTCTGGCAGAATCACATCTACTGGCTGACCTATCGTGACCGTCCCGTGCCCGACGCACGGATCGCAATCTATCCGTTCAAACGAGAGTTCGTGCTGGGCGCAGCGGCAACCGACGAGCAGACCGGAATGACCGCGATGTGCTACCTGCCGAGCCGAAACACGCCCGAGCGCGAGTGCTGGTATATCAACATGGGCGCGGTGGACAAGAACTTCTTCACGACCAACGCGATGCGCTACGCGGCGGAACTGTAACCGCAACAGCGCCCCATGGGGCAAAACCGGCGCATCGCCTGCTACGCGATGCGCCGG
>JAJYMR010000378.1 GCA_021786815.1 Deltaproteobacteria bacterium | reverse complement strand
CCAGTCGTGATCCCTCAACTTCCGGCCAATCGCCCGGTTACAGGTCGGTATCGCCCTTGAGCAATCGCTGCGCGACTGTGCGGTTCAGAATCTCGTTGGTGCCGTCGGCGACGTTGACGATCCTGAGCGAGTGCCACGCGTGGTATAGCCCAAGCTCGTTGGTAAAACCGATCGCGCCGTGGGTCTGTATCGCGCGATCGACCGCGCGAAAGCCGGCTTGCACGGAGTAAGCCTTCGTCATCGAGAGTTCCTTCACGGCCTGCTCGCCCCTGTCCAGCAACGCGCCGGCGTTGAGGCCCATCAGGTGCGCGGCATGAAGTTCCGCCGCGGATTCCGCGAGCGGAAACGTGACGCCCTGGTAGTCCGCGATCGGACGGCCGAACGCCTCCCTTATCCGCGAGTACTCGAGCGCCCGTTCGAGCGCCCATCGCCCATAACCGACGGCCCGGGCCGAGTTGTAGATGCGCCCGAGCGACACGCCGTATAGCGCCGCTTCGAAACCGCGATTCAACTCACCCACGACTTGCCATCGCTCGACGAAGACGTTGTCCAGGCGAAGCTCGGCCTCGTCGCCTCCGATATGACCGAACAGGCGGATTACGCGTTGCACTTCGAAGCCGGGCGAGGAAGTCGGCACGAGGAAAGCCGAGATGCCGCCCCGGCGCGCCGAGGCGAGTGCGGGGTCGGTCACGGCGAAGACGATGCAGTAGTCGGCGATAGGAGCGTTGCTCGTCCAGATTTTGCGGCCCGAGACGCGCCATCCGTCGCCGTCAGGCACGGCGCGCGTCGCAATCGCAGCGGCGTCGGAGCCCGCTCCCGGCTCCGACAGCCCGAAGCACATCGACGCATCACCTGCCATCATCGGCGCAAGCACGCGCTCGCGCGCTTCGCCGGTGATCCGCTCCAGCAGGCGGCTTGGGCCGAACGCCCAGTGGCTGATCACATAAAGCATCAGCCAGTTCTGCGGTCCGCAGACGCGGAACAACTCCTCCCACGCGACGTAATAGGCCAGATGACCGAGGCCGCCTCCGCCCAGCGCCTCGGGGACGCACATCGCGTAAAAGCCGGCCCTGGCCGCGGCGCGGCGCACCTCGCGGATGAGTGCGACGGCTTCGTCGGAGAAGCGTCCGTCCTCGCGGTACAGTTTGCGCGGCTCCTCGAGCAGGGCGCGATGCTTCTCGTGGCGAGGGATGACTTCCGCGCGGGCAAACGCGGCGACGCCGTCGCGCGCCTCGCGCACCTCCTCTGGCAGTTCAAACGCGATAGCGGGCATAGCAATCCAAGAGCTTCGCCGCGATACGCGCGGCTCAGTTGGCCGGTTTGGCGGGCTCGGGCGCGCGAAGCAGCACGCCTTCATTGTAAAGCTCGGCGATTTTCCCGTCGGAAAGGCCGAGCACTTCGCGCAGCACCGCGTCGTTGTCCTCGCCGACCCGCGAGGCTTTGACATCGGTGCGATCCGGCCATCCCGAGAACTTCACCGGCATCCCGGGGACGTCGAATTCGCCGATGGCCCGGTCGCTCACGCGGCGCACGGTCTTTCGCCCTCGCATGTGCGGATGCGCCATCGATTCCTCGAGCTTGAGCACGGGCGCGCATGGCACGCGCTCGCGATCGAGCGCGGCGATCGCCGAGTCGCGGTGGGGGAAGGTCGCGAGCCAGTCCTCGAGTATCTGCTTGAGTGCGAGATTGTTCTTGATTCGGTCGCGGTTGGTCAGAAAGCGCGGGTCCTCGCCAAGCTCCGGTCGGCCGATCGCGCGCCACAGCCGCTTTATCTCGTGCTGCTGCACGACGATAAAGACGTAGCCATCCGTCGCCTTGAAAACGCCGCACGGGCTTCCGGTAGGATGAAGCTGGCCGGTGCGCTTCGGCGACCATCGCCCGGGCCTCAGCGAAATGATCGGAACCGCAAGTTCGTGCGTGTGAAAGTAGGTGTCGAGCAGCGACGCGTCGATATACTGGCCCTCGCCGGTGCGCTCGCGATTGAGCAGCGCGAATCCGACCGCCATCGCGGCCGCCACGCCGGTCGAGACGTCGCCTATCGCCATCGGGGGCACCACGGGCGCGCGCTCGGTCTCGCCGATCTGATCGAGCACGCCGGCGAGCGACGAGCCGAGGTAATCGTAGCCGGGCTTGGTCCGGAGCGGCCCGTCTTGTCCCGCAACCGAGATCGAGACCATCACGATACCTGGGTTGATGCGCCTAAGCGCCTCGTACCCGAAGCCCATCGCGGCGATCACACCCGGGGCGAAGTTTTCCACCACCACGTCGATCTTCGGGATCATGGCGAGGATGAGTTCCTTCGCGTGCGGTTTGGAAAGATCGAGCGCGAGGCTGCGCTTGGAATGATTGTGCTGGAAGTAGTACGTGCTCATCCCGTCGCGCACCAGACCGAGCTTGCGCACGTGATCGCCCTCGGCCGAGCGTTCGACCTTGATGACGTCGGCGCCGAGTTCGCCCAGGATACGCGTGCAGGTGGGACCCGCGACGAAGTGGGTGAAGTCGAGCACCCGGTAGCCCTGAAGCATTTGCGGCCGTTTTTCCATCCGAGGAATCTCCTGACCAAGTCGTGTTCCGCGCGTGCGCCCGCGCGCTCTTCAAGCTTTAAGCGGGAGATGTATCCTAAAACGGTGCGTGCGCGATTTCCAAGCCCGTCAGCGCGATTGCGCGAGGCACTCCGAGCACAGCCCGTAGAGTTCCATCTTGTGCCGCGTGAGCGTGACGTTGAGTTCGCGGGCCACAGCCTCCTGCAGCCGCTCGAGGCTCTCGTTTTCGAACTCGATGATTTTGCCGCATCGCTCGCAGATAAAGTGGTCGTGATGGCGCTCGCCAACGACCTCGTAGCGGGCCTGGTCGTCGTCGAAATGGCGCTCGGAGACGAGGTCGCACTCCTTGAGAAGCCTGAGGGTGCGGTAGATGGTGGCGTAGCCGACGTGCTGGTTTATCTTCTTCACCTCGGCATAGAGCTGCTCGGCGCTGATGTGATGGCCGATTTCGAAGAAAACCCGGGCGATATCGTCACGCTGCGCGGTCGATTTCAGCCCGCGCTGCTTCAGGCGCGAGTGAAACAGCTCCATCTGGCGCTGCGTGTCGACGCGAGCCCTGCGCTCCACGACCGTACGACCCGCCGCCGTTGGTTCTGCGGGGCGCGGCATCTATTGCTCCTAGGCCGGTTCCGGCCCGGCCTGAATAATACGACGCGCGGCGGGGGAAAGGTACATGGATTCGAGGTCGCGTCCCTTGAGCGCTTCGGCGATGATTTCGAGCTGCTCGTGAGGCGGTTGGTCGCGGTCTATGATAACAAGGTTCTGCTCGCGCAGGCGGCACGCGCCTCCGCGTGCGCGGTAGCCGACCTCGCGCAGGAGCTTCTCGCGCCTGACCTTGAGTCCGGCCCGCTCGGCCGCCTCGACCAGTTCGTCGAGCAGGCGCTCGAGCCGTGAATGGCTATGCTCACCCATTGCACCGTCCCCCTTGAGGCTCGACCCGGCGTCGTGATATCGCGGATTCCACAACCAGGGAGCAGCCGGTGATTAAGAAAATCCTCGTCGGCATCGATACCTCCGAGCACTCCCGTAACGCGCAGGCTTACGCGTTCTACATCGCGCGCAAGCTCGACGCCGGCCTGATCGGCCTTCACGTCGTCGATATCGTTTCGATTGAGGGCTCGTTCTTCCATGATATCTCAGGCTCGCTCGGACTTGAACCTTATCTCGACTTCTCCTCCAAGATGCGCGAGGTGCTGACCCAGCGCGGCAAGGAGGTGCTCGAAGAGTTCGCCGAGGCCGCCCGGCGCGAGAATCTCGCGGCGGAAACCGTGCTCGACATGGGAATTGTCGCCAACCAGATTTGCGAGAGGGCGAAGTCGGCCGATCTCGTCATGATTGGCCATCGCGGCGTCCACGAACGCTTCTCCACCGGCCTGCTCGGCTCAACCGCCGAGACGGTCGCGCGCAAGTCTCCGCGGCCGGTTTTCATTTCGCCGATGAAGTTCCGCGAGATAAAGCGTCCGGTGCTGGCCTACGACGGCAGCGAGCGCGCCTCGCGCGCGATGCGTGCGGCGGCCGAGTTCGCCTCGAATTTGGGCGTCCCCGTCACGGTCATCACCGTCTCGCGCGATCCGGCATTGGGCGAACGCACGCTCGACCAGGCGCGCGCCTACTTCGAGCCGTATCGTCCGGCGGCCCAATTCAAGCTGCTTTCGGGCCACGCCAACGAGGAAATAATCCGCTTTCTCAAGGAATACGACGCCGACCTGCTGTTTATCGGGGCTTACGGCCACAGCCGGATAATCGAGATGGTGCTCGGCTCGACGACCGAATACGTGCTGCGCAATTCGCCCTGTCCTGTGTTCCTGTCGCGCTAGTTGCCGGGCTCCTGCTCGCGTCTTTGGATGTAGCGCTCGAACAGAAGCCGCATCGTGTCGGCCGGCTGGATACCGGTAAGCGGGAAATCGCCGAGCATGAAGGTTGGATAGCCGAGCGCGGAGAACCGATCGGCTTCGCGCTTGTATTCGGCTATCCGCGGCGCCATCCTGCGCGCCTCGATATCCGCAAGGAACTGTCTCGGTTCAATCCCGGCCGCTTCCGCGATACCGGCTAGCACCTCGGCGCTGCCGATATCGGCGCGCTGCTCGAAAGCGGCCTCGAAGACCGCGCGATGATAGGCCGCGAAAACGCCGGCGTCGCGCGCGATTTCAGCGCCTTCAAGCGCGTCTTCCGACGCGAGCCATCGCGGCGGCGGTACCACCGCAACTCCCGTCTCGGTGGCGACCATCATCACCTTCTCGTGCTCGCGCGGACCCAGTTCGCGCCCCGCCCTGGTCTTTGGATCGCGCATCGAGATCGGCACGCCTTTCCACAACGCCTCAAAATCGAGCTCGCGCTCGAGATCGCTTACGATTCTCCACGCGATGTAGCAGAGGGTCGAGGCGTAATCGAAATAGACCGGTATTAGCACTCGTGCCATGGCGAACCCTTGTGTCCAGCGAGGTGGTTCAACAATCAGAATACTTACGCGTCAGGCGTCCACCGGCAAACGCTTCGGTTTGCTTGCGCTAAGCCCCGACTCCATCGAATCTTAGCTCATGGCTTCCAGCAGGCGGCAGATTTTGAAGCTCGGAGTTGTGGACTTCGGCGTCGAGCACACCATCCTGCCCAACGGCGCCGAGGTGGACCTGGCGATTATCCGCCATCCCGGCGCAAGCGCGGTGGTTGCGCTCGACAACAACGGCAACATAGCTCTGCTCAGCCAGTACCGGCACGCGCTCGGCGGTTATGTCTGGGAGATACCGGCGGGAGTCAGGCATGCCGACGAAACCCCGATCCAGTGCGCCCAGCGTGAGCTTGCCGAGGAAGCCGGGCTTTCGGGCCGGCGATGGGACCATCTGGGCGCGATAGTGACCGTGCCGAGCTTCTGCGACGAGCGGATCGAGCTTTTCTTCGTGCGCGAGCTGGATCTGGCGGTCGGCACCCGCGACTTCGACGAGGTGATCCACGTCGAACGGCGTTCGTTTGCCGAGGCGCTCAGGATGATCCGTCGCGGCGAGATCGTCGATGCGAAAACGATCGTTGCGCTATACCGTGCGCGCGATTTTCTCGAAGAAACCGGCGGTGGAGTGGGTGCGATGGGGAACTGAGCGGGGCTGTGCGGCAGCCCGAACGGCGCCCGCTATCGCGTCGAGTGCGGACGAACCGCGCAACATCCCCGTTCCCGCGCGCTCGCTGCTTGTGGCTAGGAAAGGCAACGGAAAATAGTTCCCGCGCTCCTCGTTCGGCCCGGAACAGGGAGTTGTCCCGCGCATCCGCGCGGGCAGGAAGCGCCGGACGTCGCGGCCCTATTCGACGGCCACTTCGTCCGGGAACAGGAAGGTCGTGGCGCCATCGCCGAATCGGACCAGATACATGTTCCGGTCCAGGTTGGTAATGCGGCGCACGATAGTTGGATGCTCGTCGAAGCGAGTGCGGCCTTCGCGGTCCCGCACCGGCTTGAGCAGCCGGCATCGCCTTCCAACTACGTCTTCGATTCCAACAGTGTCAGTCATTACTAGAACCCCTCATTGCCCGTCTCGGTCCGCCCAATGACCGTGACGGCCACCTCTCCCCACACGCTTATTCTAGCAAGCACCGCGCCTGATATTTAGAGGGGTCGCCAAAAAGTCGGTTAGGCTCATCTGACGTAGGGAAATATTACCTTTTCGCTAGCTTACGCTTTGCCAAATTGCCGCTGCCGCAAATTCTATGCTGCCGCAGCGCGTGTCCGGTTAATATGCAACTGCCTCCCAAATGGTTCACTCCCGACACGATTTTGTGGCACCCTCAACCATCCCGGCGCGGGCGTGAAGCTGCCTGACCGGGCTTCTCGTCCGGGCCCTTGAGGTTCACAAGATGGCTACGTGGTATCCGCTGGTGATGGGCCGCGAGGCGATGCTCGCCGCGGAACACTACCTGTCCGCAGCCGCCGGCGCGCGCATCTTCGCCCGCCAGGGCAACGCTATCGACGCCGCCGTCGCGGCCACGTTCGTCGAAGGCGTGGTCAACCCGCACATGCATACGATTGGCGGCGAGGCCCCGATGCTTGTCCATGTGGCAAAGATGCAACGTGTCGTCGCGCTGAACGGCAACATGGCCGCGCCCGCGCGTGCCACGATCGAGCACTACCGTTCGCTCGGGATGAGCCTGATACCCCATCAGGGGTTGCTGGCCGCTGGAGTACCGGCTGCGCTCGACGCGCTGATCACCGCGCTGGCCCAATTCGGCACCAAATCGCTCGCCGAAGTGCTTGAGCCCGCACTCGCCATCGCCGAAGAAGGCTTTCCCGTTCACGCTGGACTTTGCGGCGAGGAGGTGTCCCACACCGGCGGCGGGGGTCAGATGGCCGGCGCGGGCGCGTCGATTTGGCATTTCGCCGAGAAGTTCCGCATCGAATGGCCGTCCACCGCGCACGTTTACATGCCCGACGGCGAGGTTCCGAAACCCGGCGACATCATTCGCAATCCTGCCCTGGCGAGATTTTTCCGCCGCCTGCTCGACGCCGAGGCCGGTGCGCGAAATCGCGGCCGTGAAAGCGCGCTTTCTGCCGCGCGCGACCGCTTTTATCGCGGCGATATAGCGCGCGAGATCGTGGGATGGTCCCGTTCGCAGGGTGGATTGCTCGAGGAATCGGACCTTGCTTCGTTCGTTACCCGAATCGAGACGCCGGTTGCGGCCGATTATCGCGGCGTTGCGGTCTTCAAATGCGGACCGTGGTCACAAGGCCCCGTTTTCCTTCAGCAACTGCTGATTCTCGAAGGATTCGACCTTCGCTCGATGGGGCACAATTCCGCGGATTACGTCCATGCCGTCACCGAGGCGGCCAAGCTCGCCTTTGCCGACCGCGAGGCATACTACGCCGACCCCGATTTCGTTGACGTGCCGCTTCGCGGCCTGCTGTCGAAGGAATATGCCGCGATACGCAGGGACCTTATCGACATGCGGAGCGCCTCGATGGAGCAGCGGCCGGGAGATCCGGTCGCGATGAGCGCGCTCGGACCAGCGGCGCAGGGCCGCGGATGGGGCGATGGAACCGTGCACGTTTGCGCCGCCGATCGCGCCGGCAACATGGCCGCGATAACCGCGAGCGGCGGATGGATTCCCAGTTCGCCCGTGATACCTGAGCTCGGCTTTCCGCTCGGCACGCGGATGCAGACGTTTTACCTCGACCAGCGCCATCCCAACGCCCTCATGCCGGGCAAGCGCCCGCGCACCACGCTCACGCCTTCGCTCGCGATTCGCGCCGATGGCTCGCGTCTTGCGTTCGGTACGCCGGGTGGAGACCAACAGGATCAGTGGACGCTTCAGTTCTTCCTGAACGTAATTGACTTCGGCATGAATCTGCAGGAGGCAATCGAAGCGCCCAAGTTTTCAACCGCGCACTTTCCCTCCACCTTTTACCCGCATGGGGCGCGTCCGGGCGTGCTCAGGGTCGAGAGCCGCCTGGACGAATCCGTGCGCACCGGGCTTGCCTCGCGCGGCCATAAAATCGAGCTTCGGCCGGCGTGGTCGGAAGGGCATGTGCTGGCGGTGGCGCTCGATCCGGCTCGAAACGTTCTCTGTGGTGGTTGCGATCCGCGGGGTCAGCTTGCGCCGGTGATGGCCGCGCAGGTAATCGGATGGTGACAATTTCGGCGCCCTTCGCAGGTCCAAAAAGGGGCACCTTCGGGCCAACCGGGGCACCCGCTATGATGCGATACTGTGGGAAAGGGCTTATACTAAGACAAGCTTCTTCGGCTCTTCCTGAAAAACCGAGCAATCCTGCTGGAAACGGGTTGATTGGTATCCGAGAAGGTAGAAAACTTAGTAAATAGGAGACGAAAGCGCTCATTAGGCGCGAGCTTTTTTGGAACAACAAACGGGCACGAAGCGTGCATTTGCACCGTCTTCGGAGCATCCGTGTTGGCGTGATTCGGAGGACCAAAACGCAGATATGATTTCGGGAAGGCAGGGGAAAGGGATGGAAGGCAAAGAAGGAAGCGCGAAACGCGGAATCTCGATCGCGGCAGGCGCACTCGCGGTCGCAATGGCGCTGCTGATGGCGGGATGCTCCGGGCAGCCGCTCTCCACTCGTGAGGAAGGTACACTTGGCGGCGCCGGTATCGGAGCGGCCACTGGTGCGATAATCGGCGCAGCGGTCGGAGCGCCGGGAGCGGGTGCGGCAATCGGCGGCGCTATAGGCGGTCTCGGCGGCTTTGCGGTCGGCAACGAAATGCAAAACCAGCAAACCGCCAACCAGCAGACTCAGCAGCAGCTGCAGCAGCAACAACAGCAGCTCGAGCAGCAGCGGCGCCAGATCCAGCAGCTTCAGACGCAGGGAGAGACCGAGTAAGCACGCGGAGTCGCCTCGCTACGTAGAATCCTGCTCGCGGAGCAAGCGTCGCACTCCGAATTCCGGGTGCCGGGTTCCTTCCTGAAGTCAGCAGAGAGGGAGGACAGCGAATGCTGAAACGCAAGAGTAGGTTTCTGGTGGCATCTATCGCCGGGCTCCTGCTACTGGCAGGCTGCAGCGGCCAGCCGCTCTCGACCCGTGAGAAAACGACCATGGGCGGTGCCGCGCTTGGAGCCGGCGCCGGAGCCTTGGTCGGCGCCGCAACCGGAAGTCCCGGCGCGGGCGCCGCAATAGGCGGCGCGCTCGGCGGCGTCGGCGGCTTTGCCGTCGGCAGCCAGATGCAGGGGCAGGAAGCGGCCACGCAGCAGCAACAGCAACAGATTCAACAGCAACAGCAGCAGCTCGAACAGCAGCGGCGCCAGATCCAGCAGCTTCAGCAACAGCAAGGAACCGAATAACCGCCGCCTTGCAGGGAGGGACAGACATGTCCACGCGTAAGGTTGCAGTTCTGGGACTCCTGATGGCCGGTCTCCTGACGCTCGCCGGATGTAGCGGTCAGCCTTTGTCCACTCGCGAAAAAGGCACCTTCGGCGGTGCCGCGCTGGGAGCTGGCGCAGGCGCGATAATCGGAGCCGCAACCGGAAGCCCGGCTGCGGGAGCAGCGATTGGTGGAGCGCTCGGCGGCATCACCGGCTTTGCGGTCGGCAACGAGATGCAGAACCAGGACGTCGCCAATCAGCAGACGCAGCAGCAGCTCCAGCAACAGCAGCAGCAACTCGAACAGCAGCGGCGCCAGATCCAGCAACTGCAGCAGATGCAGGAGACCGGGTCGACGCAGGGGACGGCGCCGACGCAGGCTACTGAGTAGCCCCTTGCTCCTGAATCGTGGGAACTGCCGGATCGCGCGCGCTCGCGATGCGCGCTCCGGTTGTTCCTGCGGCTAGAGCGGCCGGCAAATCCTGCACGGACGCATCCCCATTCCGCGCGCCAGCGAAGCGTCCGCGACTATCAGCCTCCTGCCCGGCGCCGCCCGCCGCGCCGCCGAGCATTCCGGGCGGCAGAAAATCCGCGTCCCGCGATGCCCCAGGACGATTCCTTTCGAGAGCCTGGGACCCGCGTCCATCCGAAAGCCTTCCGCTCCCAGAAGCGCGAGCTTACACGCGACTCCGCCGCCGTAATTTCCAACCGTTCCATCGGAACGAATCACGCGATGGCACGGCACGTAGATCGGCACCGGATTCATAGCCATCGTGTTGCCGATTGCGCGCTGCGCGTCCGGAGCGCCGACGCTCTCGGCAAGCGCGCGATAGGTCGTCACGGAGCCGGCTGGAATCCGGCCGAGCTCGCGCAGCGTGCGCCGCTGGAAATCGCTCGGCACAAGGCTCAGATCGACCCGATGGGCGAGCGCCGAGCGGTCTCCTTCGAGATGACGCCGTATCTCGTCTCCGATTTCCTCCGCCGCATCGCGGTCCTCGACCAGGTCGAACCGCGCCCGCAGCGCGCGCAATTTCGGGTCGAAGTCTCGGCCATCGACGAACCGGATAGCGACGATTCCGCGTTCGCTCAGAGCGACAAGCAGCGGTCCCACCGGGGTTTCGATCCGGCCGATTCGTGCCCGCGGACGCGCTATGCGTTTGAGCGCCCCTTCAAGCCGCCGGCGGCCTTCGGCAAGCGCGGCGTCGAGCGCATTCGCGTCCTCGGTATCGCCGATTCGCAACTCTTTCAATTCTTTTTCGAAGTCCATCGCCGTTATCGGAACGATTTGAGCTTTTTCAGTGCCTGGTAAACGTTTGCGCGCGCGCTTTCCTCGGAACATCCAAGCGCCTCGGCTATCTCGCCGTATTCGAGTCCGACGAATTTCCGCATCGCGAACGCCTGGCCCTGGCGCGGGGAGAGCCGGGCCAGCGCGCGCTTCAAATCCAACGCCTGCGCGTGGGCGTCGGCGCCGGGCGCGACGCCGTTCGACACGTCGTGTTCGGGGCAATCGCCGTCGGCGAGCACGCGGCTTCGCCGCGCAAGGCCGCGCAGCCGGTTGCGGCAAAGATTCGAGGCGATTCGGAACAGCCAGGGGCGCAGGTGCGTGTCCGGGTCCAGGCGCGGATATGCCCGGTACGCGCGCATCCAGGTTTCCTGGAACAGGTCGAGCGCATCCTCGCGGTCGCGGGTCGTCCTGAGCAGAAAACGCATCAGTTCGCGCTCATGGCGGCGAAGCGCCTCTTCGAACGGCGGCGGTATTTTCATTTCAGTGGCGCGCGCTTCCATCCTAAACAGCTATAACCCCGCATCCGGCCCTGCGTGAAGCCGTTTGCCTTCAGCCCGGAGTTCGGCTATTCGCAGCCTTGCGGCGGAAACGCGCCCGCGCTCGCCGCTTTTCGCCGCGTGAACTCG
>JAJYMR010000117.1 GCA_021786815.1 Deltaproteobacteria bacterium | reverse complement strand
AATGCAACTCGCGTCGGGGCTTCTGAGCGCCGGCGGCAATATCGCGAGTATCGCCGAGGAAACCGGCTATGGATCCGAGGCGGCTTTCAGCCGCGCTTTCAAGAAGATGGTCGGGATGCCGCCGGCCGCATGGCGCCGGCGCCTCGCGCATGACGGGCCGCACTCGACGCGGCAACGCGCTGGCTCTTCGCCCGCTCGTCATGGTGGCCGAAAGCCGAAGCGTTGAGTCGCGCGTGGCCGATGTTTCTCCTTGATAGGATTCTTTAGCGCCTATTAGAATCCGGGCGGGGCTTTTTCAGGGAAAACGCGGGCTGGACGGCGCGTCAGCGCTCTTTTCCGCTCAAAGCATCGGGGAGGACACGCAATGCCGAGGATCAAGACCGATTCGCTCGAGATTAATTACGACTTTTTCGGGCAGGGCGAACCGTTGCTGCTCATTATGGGCTTCGGGATGCCTGGGGCGGCGTGGCTGCCTTCGCTTCCGTTCCTGGGCAGCGCGTTCAAATGCATCTATTTCGACAACCGCGGCACCGGTAGTTCGGACAAACCCGAAGGCACGTACACGGTCGAGCAGATGGCTGACGACGCGAGCAACCTTCTCAAGACGCTCGGCATCCCGAAGGCACGCGTGTTCGGCGTTTCGATGGGCGGGATGATCGCGCAGGAGCTTACGCTGAGGCATCCCGAGCAGGTCGTCAAGGTCGTCCTCGGTTGCACAATGGCGGGCGGTCCGACGGCCGCGATGGCTTCGCCCGAAATAGTGCAGAAGCTGATGGATGGGACGAAGACGATGGCGGCGGACCCGGACAAGGGACTCGACATCACGCTTCCCCTGCTCTATCCGGAGCCGTTCATCGCGCAGCATCCGGAGATAAAGCAGTTGATGCTCGCGGGGATGAGGATGTTGCCGCCGACGCCGCCGGAGACGGCCGACCGTGCGATGGCGGGAATCATGAACTTCAACACCTACGACCGGCTTGACCGGATCGAGTGTCCGGTGCTGATCGTGCACGGCGACCAGGACGTTCTGCTTCCGGTCGAAAACGCGCGCATCATCAAGAGCCGCGTCCCGCACGCGGAACTCTATATTGTTGAAGGCGCGGGACACGCCTTTCAGGGCATCGACCCGGTCGGAATCCATCAACGCGTCATGAACTGGCTCAAATAAGCAGCGCCGCGCCGGCGAGATTCACGGTATCGTTTGACGCGGGCGTGCGACGCTTGGGACGCTGCACGTGCCGCTCGTTTGATTCAGGTTATCGCGGATGGCGCTCAGCGCCGGAAGTTGCGCCGATAGACCACGTAATTGGCGCAGACTTTCGCGCCGAGTTTCTCCGCCGTGCGGCGTGACGGCCAGTTGTCGTCGAGCACGAGCGTATAGCTCAGGTACTTCGCGCCGCCCCGTATCAGTTCCAGGTACGCGTACGAGGCCATCGCGAGGTTGACGCCGCGCCCGCGCGCCGACTCGCGCACGCCGATACCGAGGAAGTTGAGCTTCTCCGAGTCGTCGAGCACGCGGCCGGGCTTGAGAATCGCGCCCTCGGTCGATTCCGGCATCACCATCAACGCGCCGACCGGCTCGTCGCCGCGGTAGGCGATGACCGAGGTGTCGAATCCGCCGCTCAGGCCGAAAAAGTCGAACAGCATCGCGACTTCCTTTTCCGTAAACGGAGCGGCTCCCCAGTGCGCCTTGAAGGCGTCGTTCCAGGTCGAGGTGAAATCGTGGACGCGGCGGCCGGGGTCGGTATCCTTGAGCGGGACGATTGAGAAACCCGCGCGCCGCGCCGCCTCGAGCGCGCTCTCGTAGCGGGCGACAAGCTCGGGCGTAACCTTGATCTTGTAATCGACCCAGCCTTTTTCGGTCTCAAAGCCCGCATCCTTGAGCTGGTTGTGATACCCGGCGGGATTCTGGCGCGCGACGCTCGGCGGCAGCGATTCATAGTCGTCGATAACGAACGGGAACTCCAGCAGTCCCGAGCCCGCGCGCGCCGCGTGGAGGTTGTGCCCCTGAAGCCACTCGCACGCCTCGTCCATCATGCGCTTGACGGCCTCGCGCGCGCCCGGCATCGCCTCGAACATCACGATATGCCCGAGGCGCTCATTCCAGTGCCGGATGTAGAGTCCGTCAACGAGCGCAACCGCGCGCGCGACCGGCTCGCCGCCTTCGAGCGCGAGGAACGGCTTGATGATGCGGTCCTCGCAGAATGCGCTCTGCCCGGCCAGGATCGGGAGCTGGAGCGGCACCTGCGCGGTCCATCGCGCGCTGCGATACTCGTAGACGCGGTCATGGAAGAGCAAAAAATCGGTAAGCGCCTGCTCGCCTTCGGGACTCTCTATCTTGATAGCCACCCTCGGTTCCCCCTGTTTGACTCGCGAAGAAGCCCGGGCTGTCCCTCGCCCGCGAGTTTGCGGGCGAGGGACGAGCCACGCGGCAGCGGCGCACGTGAGGATTCGCCCAGAGCGCTCATGGCGCTAGCGCAGGCGATCTATCACCTTTCCGAAGCCGAGCGTCATGTCGTACACGAGATAGCTCGCCGACAGGATTCGCTTTACCGGCAGCCGGTTCCACGGATCGAGAACGCTCGTATCGGGAAAAGACACCGAGCCCGTGCCTTCCCACGCCTCGATAATCTTCTGGTCGATTTCGGCCTCGATCAGTTCGGCGCAGGTGGGCCGCTCGGCGTCACGCTCGGGCGAGGGGATGAGCCTCAGGCTGAGCGCGGGGCGTCCGCTCCATCCGGTGGGGTTGACGATTGGGCGCTCCGGCCGCACCACCGCGCTGGCCAGCCTGATTCCGGCGGGCCGCTCGAGCGTGCCGAAGATCATGTCGCGCTCCGTGCCGAGCGATATCGCTGCAAGCTTTTTCGGATAGCCCCAGATTTCGCGTCCGCCCAGCATCGGCGGTTCCGTGGTAACCGCGATATGCATCACGTAGTTGAGCGGCCGGCCCTTGTGCTCGACGAACAGCGAAAGAATCGTTTCGTTGTACGGACCGAACGTGGACCATCGATAATCGTAGAACGAGAGCACGGCGGTCGGCGGATCGCTGAGCGTGAGCGGCTCGGGCAAGGCCTCGAGAGCGGCCTGCGCGTCGGTCTCGAACGCGACGGCGATGGAACGGGTGTCACGATAGTAAAAGGGTGGGCGCTGGAAGGCTGGTGCATCGCCCGGCATCGAATACCCGATGTTCTTCAGGCTGAGTCGTCCCTGGCTTGCCATAATGTTCTCTCCCTGGGCGCCGTTCGCCGGCTTGCGACCCCATCGCGAACGCGCCTTGTTTGGATGCGCAGCGTGCGCTAATCACGACCTTGGGCAAACCGTAGCGCCCGCCCGTGGCGGGCGTCAAATCCGGAGCGAATCCGGCGGCGACTGGTGGAGAGTTGAGCCATGGTGGAAAAAACGATCGAGCTAACCGGGATCTCGAGCAACTCGATCGAGGACGCGGTGTCCCTTGCGGTCTCACGCGCGGGCGTAACCATCTCGGGCATCCATACCGCCGAGGTTACAAACGTCTCCGCGGTGGTCGAGAATAACAAGGTGACTCGCTGGAAAGTCAGGGTAAAGCTCTCTTTCCTGGTGAAGGACGAACTTCACGAGTGAGAGGAGCCAAAGCGCGCCCGGCTGCGCCCCGCCGGGGGTTTCAGGCGCGCTGCAAGGCAACAGTTACGCGGGCCCCTTCAGGCTCGCGCAGTTTCCGAGGGCGGAGCGCAATGGCCGCCGGCCGTGTGAAACCGCCTTCGTCCGAGACGCTTATAGGATGACATCCAAAGTAGCTCAGGTTCTTCCGGGAGTGTACGAAATCTTTTTGCCGCTTCCGATGAGGCCCACGATCATCAACGTGTACCTGGTCGATTGCGGCGGCGGATGGGCGCTGGTCGATACCGGGATGAATTCGCCCGAAAGTATCGCGACCCTCGAAGACGCCTTCGCGCAGGTCGGAATCCGCATCGAGGATCTCGACGTCATCGTCGGCACCCATCATCACATCGATCACTTTGGTGCATCGGGCGAGTTGCGGGCGCGCAGCCATGCGACCGTCTACGTGCATCAACTCGAAGCCGAACGGGCGGACCGGATGCTGATGTTCGGCAGGATGGGACCGAACGACCGGCCCGAATCGCGCGCGTTCTTCGAAAGCCACGGGTTTCCGATCGACCAGTTCCCGGCCGCCGGGATGCGGCCGGCGTGGATGGGCACGAGCATGTACAACCCTGTGACCCATCCGGACCGCCATCTGCGCGACGGCGACACGATCGAGGTCGGCGAGCGAAGCTTCGAGGTGGTATGGACGCCGGGTCACGCGCCGGGCCACTGCGTGCTGTTTTTGCGCAAAGAAAAGGCGATGATCGTCGGCGACCATCTACTGCCGAAGATAACGCCGCACGTGGGCATATATCCGGAAACTTATGGTGACCCGCTCGGCGATTTCATCGACTCGCAGATGAAGGTGCAGAAGTTCGACGTGGAAACCGTGCTGCCCGCGCACGGCGGCATCTACCACGACCATCGGCATCGCGCCAACCAGCTCATCGAGCACCATCGCTATCGCGAAGCGGAGATGCTGGATCTGACGCGGGCAAAGCCGCAGTCGGCCTTCGAAGTTTCCCAGCAGGTGTTCGGCAACGAGGAGCGCCCGATCTATCACGTGATGGCGGCGACGTTCGAAACCCTCGCTCACCTGGAGCACGCCCATCTCAACGGTCGGGCACGGAAAATAGAGCGAAACGGCCGTATCTTGTTTCAGGCTGCCTAACGTATGGAAGGGGGGTTGCTAATTTTGCCCTCTTGTGTATTTTGGTCGAAGTTTTGGAAAAACGCTTTAGTAGCGTTGGGTCTGGTATAGTACGTCAGGTGGGGGCCCCGCACTGAAGGAGGATGCGATGAAACGCACGATTGGTTTCGCGCTGGCCTTGGGGCTGGCCGTGTCGGTCGCGGGATGTGCTACTTCGGGGGCAGGCGGCGGCGCGGGGGCGTCGGCCGCGGCGCCGGCGTCTTCGGGGGGCGCTGCTACCGCAGAAGCCGGGTCTATCAGGAATTTCAATCTGCGGGTGCGCTGCCCCGGTATCCATCTCGAGAAAACGACGCTCGGGTGGTCCGACGAAAAAATCATGGAGCATGAGAACGTAAACAAGGACGATATCGCTCGATGCGAGGCATGGGCGGCCGCACAGCCGAAGGGATACGTCCCGCCGCCGCCTCCGGGCGTCAAGCCCAAGTCGTCGACCGAAGCCAAGAACTGAGCGGTGTCAGTCGGCAGGGCAACGCGTCACGTTGACGCGGGCCGGATGCTTTCAGGTAGTTCTCGGCGGTAGGAAGAGCAGACTTCCTACCGCTTTTTTGTCTTTGTCGATCTGGAATAGCCGCGCTGACGCGCGCGCGTCCCGGTTCAGGCTTCGGACGCGCGCTTGCCATGGCGGCGCGAGGGCGAGCTGATTCGTCCGGCGCGAACCACGGGCGAACGGCGAGCCAGCCGGCACGTGAATACACCTTCGAGCTGCTGCCGCCGCCATTCCTTGAGACCCGAGCGCAGATACTCAGGCTCGATACCGAGCGTCTCGCACACCATCTCGAACGAGAATGGACCCTCGCCGCCCTCGCCGCACAGCCACGCCTCGGCCTCCTGGAAAAGGCGCTTACGCGCCCCGCTCTTCGCGCCCATATTGTTCTGAAAGCATCGAAGAGCATCCTCCAGGATCGCCATCATGAGCTTCTTGACTGGCCTGACGGTGCTGTCGTCACGCCTGCTGTCATAAAACTGTTCAGGCGTGATTACGTCCGGTACGAACAGAGATCCCAGTGAGCTATTTTCCCATTCCATTTTTGATCGCGTCTTCCGGCCCCTGCGCGACGAGATCCTTCTCGCCCCGGATTTAGGTAACCAGTTTCGAGGGAGTGGAAAGCAAAGTCCGTGCCCCCGCTCTCAGGATCGCAGCGAAGGGCTATCGCCTGACGCGCTCAAGGGCCGGAACCGCCCACAACGCCCCGACTTTATTGGAACTTTCCGAAATACGTCTCGCGCTTCGCGAAGCCCGGCGCATTATGCGAGCGGCGCGATGGAGTGCCAAATTTGTAGCCCATTTGCGCGCCCAGTGACGCATTTGCCGCCCTTGCGTTCCAAGCTGAAGTAAAAATAAATCACTTGGCTCGCAATACGCACCTTGGGCGACATGCGCCATCAACTGTTGCAGTTCTGAGCACTTGTGTGAAATTGCTGCCGTTCAATGGCGCGCGCGCCACTCGCGCACGGTGAGCGCTACTGAACGCCGCCGGAACCGCCGGCCTTACGCTCTTCCAGGCGGAAGGTCAGGATATCGAACAGGCAATTCACCCGGTCCGCGCCGGCTTCGAGCAGCGTCTGCTTCTCGATTGGAGCGATATCGAGGTGAAAACAGATCAAATTGACGAGTTGGGCCCCGCTCAGCCCCCGCTCGACCACCAACGATTGCCACGCCTTGGCCGCGACATCTCCGACGTAGTTCACCAGCATCTCGCGCAGCCCCTCCATCAGCTCCTGATCGAGGTGCAGCGCCGAGGGCCGCGTCGGCAACCATTCAACCTCAGCCTGCCGGTAGGAACGTCCGCGGACCTCGCGAATAATGCGGAACTCGCTCTGGCCCTCCAGCGCCAGGTTGTAGCGGCCGTCTTGCAGCTTCACGAGTTCCCCGATCCGGCCCGCGCATCCGACGCTGAAGATATCGGGATAATCGTAATACTCGCGCTCCCAGTCGCCCTTGAGCAGGACCATCCCTACCGTTGCGTGCGTTGGCGCGACCTCCGCCACCATCTCGCGATAGCGCGGCTCGAAAATATGAAGCGGCACCGAGACACCGGGAAACAACACCAGGTTGGGCAAGGGGAAAAGCGGAATAATGGAAGGTAGCTCAGCCACCGGCCTGTCGACGCGCGGCGATTTGCTTCGAGATTAAGTCCGATCCCAACCGGGCGTCAAGCCGATGAGGGAACGGACCGGTTCTCGCGGCTTGCGTCTCCAAAGATATAATCGCGATCGCGGGCGTTGGGGAGCCGCGACATTCGCACTGAAAGACGTGTATCCCGATGGACAGCAAAATCGAAACGCGCCCCTTCGTGGGCGGACGCCATATCGACGCGCGCGAGCGCGAAAGTTTCGCTGATGTCGAACCCGCCTCGGGCCGCGAGCTTGCGCGGGTCGCGAGCGCGGGATCCGAGACGGTGGCCCACGCGGTCGCCGCGGCGCGCGAAGCGGCGGACCGCGGACAGTGGCCGCGGATGAGCGCCGAGGCTCGCGCAAACGTGCTCAATCGGATGGCCGACGGGCTCGAGAAACACGCGCGCGAACTCGGCGCGCTCGAGGCTCGCGACGTCGGAAAGCCGCTCTCCGAATGCGTCAATCACGACGTCGCCCGCGCGGCGCGAAACCTGAGGTTCTTCGCCGCTGCCGCCCAGTCGTGGACCCAGGAAGCCGCCTTCAGCGAAGCGAAATTTCTCGGCGCCGACGTCCGTCTCGTCAACCTGACCGAGCGTCCGCCGCTCGGCGTCGGCGCGATCATCATCCCGTGGAACTCGCCGCTGATGCTCGCGACGTGGAACCTCGGACCGTGCTTGGCCGCCGGCAACACCTGCGTGCTGAAACCGTCCGAACTTGCGCCGCTGACCTGCCTCGCACTTGGCGAGATCGCGTCCGAGGCGGGACTTCCACCCGGGGTGCTGAACGTGGTCGCGGGCCTCGCGGAGACGGGAAGCGCGCTCGCAACGCATCAGGACATCGACGCGGTCGCGTTCACCGGCGGGGTGGCGACGGGACGCAAGGTGATGGCGGGCGCGGCCGAGTCGCTCAAGCGCGTGATGCTCGAACTGGGCGGCAAGTCGCCCAACCTGGTCTTCTCCGACGCCGACCTGAAACGCGCCGCGCGCGGCGTGGCGCGTTCGATCTTCCGCAGCCAGGGACAATCGTGCGTCGCCGGCTCGCGCCTTCTTGTCGAATCGCGGATCGCCGGCGAGTTCATCGGGATGCTTCTCGACGAGGTCAGGCGGCTGCGCATCGGTGACCCGCTCGACGAGCAGACCGACTACGGCCCGCTCATTTCCGCGGCGCATCGCGAGCGCGTTCACGCGTTCGTAGCTGAAGCCGCGGCCGAGGGCGCGGAAATTTTGACCGGCGGCAAAGCGCCCGAGCGTCCCGCCCAGGGCTTCTACTACCTGCCGACAATCCTCGATCGCCTGTCGCCGCGGGCCCATGCCATTTCGGAGGAGATTTTCGGTCCCGTCCTGACCGTCCAGCGTTTCGACGACGAGGACGAGGCTCTCGCGCTTGCCAACGCGACGCGTTATGGACTTGCCGCGTATCTCTGGAGCTCCAAAATCGAACGCGCGCTCAGAGTCGCCGAGCGGCTCAAGACCGCGATGGTGTGGGTGAACAGTTTCTTCCTGCGTGATTTGAGGACGCCGTTCGGCGGCGCGAAACAAAGCGGGCTTGGCCGTCAGGGCGGACGTTACAGCCTGGAATTCTGGACCGAGCCGAAGCTCGTTTGCATGACCTATGGCGAGGAGAAATGAGATGGGCGAGGTTGTCGCCGCGATATTCACCACCCACGTTCCGCGCCTGATGATCATGGATCCCGAGGCGCGAAAGGCCTACATGGGCCGTCACGTCACGACGTTTTACGACGCGATGCCGGCGCTCGAACACACGCGTCTGCGCGCGCTCGATTTCGACACCTTCGTCATCTTCGACACGCACTGGTTCACGACGCTCGAGTACGTGCTCAACGCTCATGAGCGGCTTTCGGGCATCTACACGTCCGAGGAACTGCCCGCGATGCTGCACGGCCTTGAGTACGACTACGCGGGCGACCCGGAACTTGCGCGCAGCGTTGAGAAAACCGCGCGCGAGCGCAATATCCGCGCGCTCGCCTCGGCACATCCGAACCTGCCGCTCCATTACCCGACGCTCAACGTGATGCATTATCTGAATCCCGAGCGGCGCCGTCGCGTGCTCTCGGTCGGAGTGTGCCAGATTGCCTCGGTCGCGAACGATCTCGCCTTCGGCGCGGCGCTCGGCGAGGCGATCCGCGGCGGCGGACGGCGCGTGGTGCTGGTCGCGTCGGGCGGTCTCTCCCATCGCTTCTGGGATTACGACCACGTGCTCGAACGCGCCTCGGCGTCGCCCGACGATATCAGCTCGACTGCGAATCGGCTCTACGACGAGCGCATCATGCAATGGTTCCACGCGGGCGCGCACGGCGAGATTATCGCTTCGGCGGACGACTTCCGCGCCCATTGCTCGCCGGAAGGGCGCTTTTCGCACTACCTGATGATGGCGGGCGCGATGGGCGCTGGGGCGTGGAAATGGCGCGGCGAGCAATTCGGCCAGTACGAAGCCGCGATCGGCACAGGACAGGCGATCTTCTTCTTTTCGCCCGACAACTGACCTCGAATGGAGGCTCAAGTGAAGCTGGTTCATGGAATCATCGCGATGCTGGTGACGCCGTTCACCGACGATTTCCGGCTGAACGAGGAGGCGCTGCGCCGCGAAGTGCGATGGGCACTCGAAAACGGCGCCGAGGGCGTGGTCGCCGCGCCGAGTATCGGCGAATTTCTCCATCTGAACGAATCCGAGCGCGTGCGCGTCTTCGAAATCGTGCTAGAAGAGGCGCGAAAACGCCCTGGCACCTCGACGGTCGCGATGACCTCGGGCGCGACGACGCTCGAAACCCTGCATTACGCGCGAATCGCAGGCCGGATGGGTTACGACGCGCAACAGGTGATACCGCCGTACTACTGGCGATGCGGCGAGGCCGAGGTCGAGCGGCATTTCCGAATGGTCGCCGAGGCCGGCGAGCTTCCGGTCGTCGTCTATCACAATCCCGCGCTCAGCAAGTTCACGATCACGCCGAAATTCGCCGGCAGGCTCGCCTCGATTGAGAATGTGACTGCCTTCAAGGAGGTTCTCACCGACCTTCAGCATCTGGAAGCGCTGTACGATGAGGTCGGCGGCCGCGCCGATATCTACAACACCTTCCGGGCGCTGCTGGCGGGCCTCATGCTTGGCGCCGCCGGCGGCTTCATCAATATCTTCGCCGTGCCGGCCGCGGCCGCGCTAAACCGCGCGTTAAAGGCGCGCGACTTCGAACGCGCCGAGGAGATCCAACGCCGGCTCAACCGATGCTTTCCGCGCGGCGGCGAAGAAACGCTCGGCCATCTCGGCACCACCAAGGTGACGGCTTCGGTTGTGACCGGAATCGAGATGGGACCGGCGCGCCCGCCGTACATGGCTCCGGCGGATGCGGCCGAACGGCTCAAGCTTCGCCTTCCGGCGCTGATGGAGGTGATTTGAATGGGTGCGCGGTCGGGCAACAACTACCTGTCGTCGCTCAAGAAGCTCAACGCCGACGTCTGGATCGGCGGGCTCCGCGTGACCGACGTCACTGCGCATCCCGCGTTTCGCAACTGCGCGCGCTCGCTCGCCTCGCTCTACGACATGCAGGCGGAGCGCCCCGAGCACATGACCTATCGGACCGACGACGGCGGGCGCGCGGGCCTTTCATTCATCCAGCCCGAAAGCGCCGAAGACGTGCGCAAGCGCGGCCGGATGATGAAGGCGTGGGCGGATTGGGGATGCGGGATGCTCGGGCGCACACCCGACTACCTGAACGTGAGTATCGCCGCGATGGCGGCGGCGCACGAATTCTTTGCGGCCAGCGATCCGCGCTTTGGCGCCAATATCCAGACCTATTACAACGAGGCGCGCAATCACGACTGGTGCGCGACCCATACGCTGGTCAACCCGCGCGCAAGCCGGGCGGCGGGATGGGCCGGCCATACCGACTCGGAGCTTGCGCTCAGGGTGGTCGAACGCACCGCAAACGGCATCGTCGTGAACGGATGCCGGATGCTCGCGACGCTTGCGCCGCTTGCCGAGGAATTGCTCGTTTTCCCTTCGACGGTGCTGCGCGCGGAACCGGCCGCCGAGCCGTTCGCGCTGGCCTTTGCGATTCCGTGCAACACGCGCGGTCTCAGATTCATCTGCCGCGATTCGTTCGACCCCGGCCGTTCGCGCTTCGATTACCCGCTTTCCTCGCGCTTCGACGAAATGGACTGCGTCGCCGTCTTCGACAACGTCCTGGTGCCGTGGGAGCGCGTGTTCCTGTGCGGCGACGTCGCGCGATGCAACGCGCTTTACGCGGATACCGGCGCAGTGGTGCACATGATGCACCAGGTCGCGATCAAGAACCTCGCCAAGTCCGAGTTCATGCTCGGACTCGCGGTCAGGATCGCGCAGGTTTCCGACTCGCTCGGCCTTCAGCATGTCCGCGAGCGTATCGCCGAGATGATCATGACGACCGAGGTGA
>JAJYMR010000300.1:7712-11491 GCA_021786815.1 Deltaproteobacteria bacterium | reverse complement strand
GTTCCGTATCGGAACGGGCGAGTTTGCCGATTCGCTCGCTTTCGATTCCGCGACCGGGATTGCGCGCGATCTGGTCGAATATTTCGCCGCGCGCGACAACCTGACGCTCGAACTCAAGACCAAGACCGACGAAATCGAGGGGCTTCTAGCGGTCGAGCCGCGCGGCGCCGCGATGGTTTCGTGGACGGTCTCGCCCGAGCGCGTCTATCGCACGAGCGAGCATCGCACCGCCCCTCCCTCGGCACGCTTTCGCGCAGCGCGCCGCGTGCTCGAAGCGGGCTACCGCGTCGCTTTCCATCTCGATCCGATTATTGCCTACCCGGGCGCGGAGCATGATTACCTTCGTCTTGTCGAGGAAATCCTCGATACCGTCGGGCCCGAGCGAATCAGCTTCGTCAGCATGGGCGGGCTTCGGATGACGCCGGCGCTTCGCACTGCGGCGCGGCGTCGCTTTCCGGACGATCCGATGCTGGTCGGCGAGGACGTGCTATGCCCCGACGGCCGCTATCGCGCCTTCACACCGCTTCGGCTCAAACTCTATCGCCAAGTCGCCGAGCGGCTTTCCAGGGCGGGCGCACCGGTGCAGACCTACCTGTGCATGGAGCCGGCGAGCGTCCATCGCCGGGTCTTCGCATCCGAAACACTCACGCCGGCGGACACGCGCGAGCGGCTGTGCGCGGGATGACGCCGGTGGCACGGCGCGCGAAGCCGACACCCTCGATGAACCATCGCCGTCCGCGCCGCGCCCAAGCGGTCGCGGCCGAGCACCCGATCGGCGTGTTCGATTCGGGCATCGGCGGACTCACCGTGCTCAAGGCGCTGGTCGAGGAACTTCCCTCGGAGCAGTTCATCTATCTCGGCGACACGGCGCGCCTGCCCTACGGCACCAAGTCGCCCGAGGTGATCGTCCGCTATTCGCGCGAGAACGCCGAATTCCTGCTCGCCAGGGGAATCAAGATGCTGGTGGTCGCGTGCAACACCTCGAGCGCCGTCGCACTCGACCGGATCGCGAGCGAGACCATCGTGCCGGTGATAGGCGTGATCGAACCCGGCGCGCGCGCCGCCGCAAAGGCCACGCATTCCGGCAAGATTGGAGTAATCGGGACCGAGGCGACGATTGCCTCGGGCGCCTACACGCGCGCCATCCAGAAATACCGCGGCGACGCCGAAATCTACACGCGCGCGTGCCCGCTTTTGGTCCCGATGGTCGAAGAGGGATTTCTCGACAACGAAATCGCCGAGAAAACCGTCGCCCATTACCTGGAGAGCCTGAAGGCGAGCGGAATCGACACGCTGCTGCTCGGATGCACTCATTATCCGCTGCTGCGCGATCTGTTCCGCAAGGTGATGGGCCCGCACGTGCGGATTGTCGATTCCGCAACCGCAACAGCACGCGCCGTCGGCGAACAGCTCTCGGCGCTCGGCCTTGCGCGCGCACGCGGCCGCGGCGCTCAGAGCTTCTTCGTCACGGAACGGCCCGACAGGTTCGTGCGCGTGGGCAGGCGCTTCCTCGGCCCCGAAGTCGAGTCAGCGGTGGGCATCGAACGCTAGCGGCCTGGGACGAGGCTGGCCCCGGAATAATCCCAGCCCTCAGAGCTACTCCGGCCACTTTCTCGCGCCGTGAAACACTCGCAGAATCTCGACTGTCTCTCCGCGGACTCGATACGGAACGAGGTAAGGCGTGCCGTTGACGACCAGTTCGCGCGTGCCGGGGACCCGCCCCGGCTGTCCGGACCCCGGATGCGTCGCAAGCCGGGCGACGTTCGCCACAATACGTTCCACTATTCGCGCGGCCGCCGCCGGATCGTCGCGCGCGACGTACTCGGCCTCCTGATCGAGGTTCTCAAGCGCGCGCCTTAGCCACCTTACCCGCACCGCGCCTCCACTTCCTCGTCACCGCCTCGACCTCTTCCTCCCTCGCGAAGTCTCCCGCCTCCGCCTCCTTGAGCGCGGCCTTGATCTCGCCAATCTGCCATTCATTCAGGTCCACGTAGGAGCGGATCGCTTCGGCCGCCACGTACGACTTGCTCCGGTCCATCGCCTTGGCAAGCTTTTCGAGCCGATCCCTGGTCTTCCGATCAACCCGGATCGTGATTACATCGGACATGAATGTATTGTTCTGTATACAAGAGAACACATCAAGGCGCCGACGGCTCGCCTTTCAGGACTTCTCGGGCGAGGAGGATTGGCTGTCGTCGCGGCGCCCGCCGCCAAACAGCAGGTTCAGGAATTCCGTCACCTGGCATCGCGGACACATGACCATCGGATGCGCCTCGCCTGCCTTTTCGCGGATTTCATCGAGGTAGCAACTGCACGCCATCTTGAGCCTGCACCGGTTGCACTTTACGGCGTGCAGCCTGCCGATATTCCGCTCGATCCGCTTCTTCTCCGATAATTTCATCCAACTGGCCCTACCACTCGCGGATGACAACCGTTATCTGTGCGATTTTCTCATCCCCCGCTCTCCCATTTTTTGGAGGCTCAGGGCGACGGTGCAGGACTCTCCCTTGTCCGTACGGGGCAATCCGCTACCGATATCTATCAACATGACGGAAACAGCGAGTTTTGCACCCGTTGTGAGCAAATGTGGTTCCAAAAGAAATATTAGCGCGATTTTGCCAGTCCATGAGGGCCCTCATCGACTCAAAATTGCTTGCCCTACGCTCTGGAGCGTCTCTAGGCTCAGCCGCAATCCAACCGCGCTATACCGGCTAAAAAGGAGCAAAAATGAAGACGTCTATGCTAGCGCTCTCTGTCGTGGTGCTGGTGGCCTTTTGTGGGCCAACAGCAGCGCATGCGCAAGGGCTTACTGGTGGCCAGGTCGACGCCATTTTCGCCGGTTGCCAGAGTGCGGCCGGCCAGGTCACGTCAGTCGTACGACAACCGTCAGGCAGCCACGTCAAGCAATGGTGCGCGGTCGTGGACCGGGAAGGCAAGCTGCTGCTCATCAAGGCTACCGACACCGGCGGAACTCCACAGAATCCCGCGGGCTCGGACGCATGGCGCGGTAGTATCGAGATCGCGATCGCCAAGGCCTACACCGCTGTTGCATTCAGCAGCACCCAGGAAGCATTGACCAGCAGGACTGTAGGATTGTTGACGCGCACCGACGGCCCCGGCTCGACCGCATCGACGGATATCGGCACCGACGCCGGCGTAGCGCCTTTGTGGGGACTCGGAAACACCAATCCGTTCCGCTCGCTCAACGGCGCGCCCGGCGACGACTCGCTCGGAAAGCAGCATCGGGGAATTGTCACTTTCGCAGGCGGCATTCCCGTCTATCAGTGCGGCAGCGGCACGCTGCTCGGCGCGGTCGGCTCGAGCGGCGACGGAGTGGACCAAGACGAGCAGGTCACGTCGAAGGCGATCCAGGCGGCGAGTTTCTGCTGCCAGCCGAACGCTTCAACCAGCGCTCCCGGATGCCCGTGACAAACTGACCCGGGCCAACAGCGGGGGACGCCGCACTCGCGGCGTCCCGCAGAACCCGCACCCGCGCGTCACCGATGCTGCATGAAGCGAGGGCAGCGTGCGTCCCGCTCCGTCCTTCGCAGCGAAACGCGAGGGAGGGAAAACAAGAGGCCGCGCAATTCCTACCTCTCCCTACCCGCCCGGGAGAGGTCGCGACCCCCCTTTAACTTTCCGCGAATTCGCCGGCCAATCGCCCGCCCCGTCTCGTCATATCCGCCAAGCCTGCTAAAATGGGTGGTTGCGGAGCAGGCCCCTGGAACGCCTCCCGCCGATTTGAACGCGCCGATAAGATGGCTTTTTCTTCATTCGCC
>JAJYMR010000300.1:0-7702 GCA_021786815.1 Deltaproteobacteria bacterium | reverse complement strand
GCGGAGCAGGCACCCAGACCGCCTGCCGCCATTTGAACGCGCCCATAAGATGGCTTTTTCTTCATTCGCCAAAAAAATCTTCGGCTCCCAGAACGAACGGGAACTGAAGCGGCTTCGTCCCTACGTCGACGAGGTCAACGGCCTCGAGCCGAGTATCGAAAAGCTCTCCGACGCCGAACTGCGCGCCAAAATCCTTGAATGGAAAGCGAATATTTCCGCTATCGAGGAAGACGAGCAGCGCAAGGACGCGATGGAGGAGGTGCTGCCCGAGGCCTTCGCCGTCGTGCGCGAGGCTGCCCGGCGCACCCTCGGCCAGCGTCATTTCGACGTCCAGCTTATCGGCGGCGCGGTCCTTCACGCAGGCAAAATCGCCGAGATGAAGACCGGCGAGGGCAAGACCCTGGTCGCGACCCTGCCCGCCGTGCTCAATGCCCTTGGCGGACGCGGCGTCCACGTCGTCACGGTCAACGACTACCTGGCCCGGCGTGACGCGGAATGGATGGGCCGCATCTACCATTTCCTCGGGCTTGAGGTCGGCACCATCGTCCACGGCCTCACCGACCAGCAGCGCAAGCTCGCCTACAACGCCGACATCACCTACGGCCAGAACAACGAGTTCGGCTTCGACTACCTGCGCGACAACATGAAGTTCAACCTGGACGAGTACGTCCAGCGCGAGCATAACTTCGCGATCGTCGACGAGGTCGATTCAATCCTTATCGACGAGGCGCGCACCCCGCTCATCATCTCGGGCGCTTCCGAGGAATCGACCGACACCTATTACGTCGTGGACCGCGTAATCCCAAAGCTTCGCGCCGAGGAGCATTACACGATCGACGAGAAGCTTCGCACCGTGGCGCTCACCGAGGACGGCGTGGCGCGCGTCGAGCAGATGCTCGGGGTCGAAAACCTCTACGACCCGCGCAATATCCTGCTGGTCCATCACGTGAACCAGGGCCTCAAGGGCCATACGCTCTTCAAGCGCGACGTCGATTACGTCGTCAAGGAAGGCGAGGTCATAATCGTTGACGAGTTCACGGGACGCCTGATGCCGGGGCGGCGATGGAGCGACGGGCTCCATCAGGCGATCGAGGCCAAGGAAGGCGTGAAGATCGAGTCCGAGAACCAGACGCTCGCGACGATCACCTTCCAGAACTACTTCCGCATGTACAAGAAGCTCGCGGGGATGACCGGCACGGCGGACACCGAATCGGTCGAGTTCGGCGAAATCTACGGCCTGCAGGTGATGGTGATTCCGACCAACAAGCCGATGATCCGCGAGGACCGTCATGACGTCGTCTACAAGACCGAGGACGAAAAGTTCGACGCGGTAATCGAGGAGATCGCCGATTGCCATGAGCGCGGCCAGCCGGTTCTGGTCGGGACCGTATCGATAGAAAAGTCGGAGCGCGTCGCGGAAAAACTCAAGAAGACCGGCGTCAAGCATTACGTGCTCAACGCCAAGAACCACGAGCGCGAAGCCGAAATCGTCGCCCAGGCCGGACGCCATGGCGCGGTCACAATTTCGACCAACATGGCCGGCCGCGGCACCGATATCGTGCTCGGTGGAAATCCCGAATTCATGGCCGCCGCCGAGGCCGGAACCAAGGAGCCGTCCGATCCGAATTTCCAGCAGGCGTTCGAGAAGTATCGCGCGCAGTGCAATGCCGAGCGCGAACAGGTGCTGAACGCGGGCGGGCTTCATATCCTCGGCACCGAGAGGCACGAGTCGCGGCGAATCGACAATCAGCTTCGCGGCCGTTCGGGGCGCCAGGGCGACCCCGGCTCGTCGCGCTTCTTCGTCTCGCTCGAGGACGATTTGCTGCGCATCTTCGGCGCCGACCGGCTCAAGAACCTGATGGGCAGGATGGGCATGGAGGACGGCGTCCCGCTGGAGCATCGATGGATCTCGCGCGCGATCGAGAACGCGCAGAAGAAGGTCGAGGCGCACAACTTCGACATCCGAAAGCATCTGCTCGAATACGACGACGTGATGAACAAGCAGCGCGAGGTCGTGTACCATCGCCGCCGCGAGCTGCTTTCGCCCGAACCGCTCAAAGACGACATCCTCGACATGTGCGAGGCCGTGATCGAGGGAATCGTCCAGGCGCACTGCGACCCCGAACTTGACGCCGAAAGCTGGGACTGGAAGGCGATCGAGGACGCCTTCTTCAAGCAGTTCAAGTTCCGCTTCAACTTTCGCCAGAACCTCGACGGCCGCGCGATTGAAGAACCCGACGACCTGACCGAAATCGCCGAGGAGCGCGTCAAGGCGCTCTACGACCAGCGCGAACAGGAATTCACCGAGCCGGTGATGCGCCAGATCGAGAAGATCGTCTCGCTACAGACGCTCGATTCGCTCTGGAAGGACCATCTGCTCGCGATGGACCATCTGAAGGAGGCGATCGGGCTTCGCGGCTACGCGCAGTTGAACCCGCTCGTCGAATATCAGAAGGAAGGCTTCTCGATGTTCGAGGCGATGATGGACGTGATGCAGCGCGATATCGTCGAGAAGCTGTTCACCGTCCAGGTCCAGCACGAGCAGGACGTCGAGGAAATCCAGCGCGTCCAGAGGCCGCAACGCGTCACGATGAGCCACGGCGGCGAAACGCAGGACGCGGCAGCCGCTCCCGTCAAACGCGAGGGCGACAAGGTCGGGCGCAACGACCCGTGCCCGTGCGGCTCCGGCAAGAAGTACAAGCGCTGCCACGGCAAGTAGACGGCTTAACGCACGCACCCGAATTTCGCGCCCGGCAGGTTCCGTACGTTCGCAAAGCCGGCGGCTTGAGCAAGGCGCGCAGGACTCGGACGCGCGCGTCGCCAGCCGCATGACGTTCACCGCGCACAAAAAGTCAGCGCGAGACTGCCTAACGATTGATCGGCCGAAGCCGCCCGTATATTACGCGCGATGGGAGGAACGTGATGGAGGTACGCAACGAGCCCGCGCGAGTGCGCGGCTTTCGTTTCGCGGGAGTCAGCGCCGGGCTCAAGACGGTCGCGGGTACGAAAGACCTCGGATTGATAGCGGCCGGGCTTCCGGTTTCCGCTGCGGCGGTGTTCACTTCGAACCGAGTCAAGGCCGCGCCGGTCGTCGTTGCAAGCGAGCGGGTCAGGCGCGGCAGGCTTCAGGCCGTGATCGCCAACTCGGGCTCGGCCAACTGCTTCACGGGAAAGCCCGGGCTCAGGCTCGCGCTCGACTCGTGCGCGGCCGTCGCCGCGGAACTCGAATGCGAGGCCGCAGCCGTCGCGCCCTGTTCAACCGGCGTGATCGGGCATCGCTATGACTTCGAAAAGTACCGCGCGGGCGTAAAGCAGGCGGTCTCGCTGCTCAGCGAGGACGGGCTCGAGGAATTCGCGCGCGCGATAATGACGACCGACACGCGGCCCAAGACGGCCTCGACGGTGCTGCGGCTTGGCGGCGCCGAGGTCACTATCGCAGGGGCCGCGAAGGGCGCCGGCATGATATCGCCGCATATGGCCACGCTGCTCGGCTTCATCGTGACCGATGCAGCCGTCGCACCGGCGATCCTGCGCTCCGCGCTTCGGGAGGCAACCTCCACCAGTTTCAATGCGATAACAGTCGACGGCGACATGTCCACGAATGACACGCTGCTTGCGATGGCGAGCGGAGCGGCGGGAAACCGGCCGCTTGCCGGGCGCGAACGGACGATGTTCGTCGAGGCGCTTTCGGCGGTCGCGTCGTCGCTCGCGCGGCAGCTCGTTTACGACGGCGAGGGCGCAACCAAGCTGGTCGCCATTCGCGTAAAGGGTGCGCGCAACCGGGCTGACGCCGAGCGGATCGCCCGCCAGGTCGCCAACTCGCCGCTGGTCAAGACGGCATTCTTCGGATGCGATCCGAACGTCGGACGGATTATCGCCGCTGCGGGCGCGACGAGCGCCACGCTCGACCCCGACCGCCTCGAACTGCGGGTTGCGGGCGTGCGGATCGCGTCGCGCGGGATGCTCCTGGTCGAGGCGCTCGAGGCGGCGCGCGAGCGCATGCGCGAGCGCGAATTCCCGGTCGAACTCAACCTCAAGCTCGGTGCGGGTGAGGCCACAATCCTCACCAGCGATCTAAGCTTCGATTACGTCAAAATCAACGCGGAATATACGACCTGAGAGGAAAAGACGGTGGGAACCTTTACCAAGGTCGCAACGCGCGGTGACATTCCCGAGGGAACGGGCAAAACCGTCGAGGCGGGCGGACGCAAGATCGCGCTGTTCAATCTCGAAGGCAGTTTCTACGCGATCGACAACACCTGCAAGCATCGCGGCGGCCCGCTCGGCGAAGGCGAACTCGACGGGCGCAACGTCGTCTGCCCATGGCACGGATGGGAGTACGACGTAACGACCGGAAAGAACGTCGACGATGAAAACATCCGGCTCGCGTGCTTCGCGGTCAGGCTCGAAGGCGACGACATCCTGCTGGAGCTTTAGGCCGGCAGCGCGATGCGGCTGGGGTTCAGCCCGCGCGGAAGAATCTGCCCGCAAGATAGGTCACGGCGGCGGCCGCGACTCCGATGAACATGCTCTCGAACCCGCTTCGCCACCATGAGCGGGCCGTGAGCACTGTCTTGGCCGCGCCGACGCCGAACAGAACCACAACCGTCGCAAGTGCCGACAGCAACGTGGCCTCGGGCGGGCGCATGACCACGTACGCGGAGACGGGCACCGCCGCACCGACGAGATAGGAGAGCCCCACGATCAGTCCCGAACGCCACGGCACGTCGAACGATTCGGACGCGAAGCCCAGCTCCTCGCGCATCATCACCCCGGCCCATCGCTCGGGATCGGCCGAGATATGTTCGACGATCTGGTCGAGCAGGCGCCCGGAAAATCCCTTCTGGCGGTAAATCGCTCTCACCTCTTCACGCTCGCGCTCCGGCCATCGCTGGATTTCGTACCGCTCCCGTTCTATCTCGCTCTGGTAGAACTCTATCTGCGAGCGCGCGGAGATGAACGCCGCAAGTCCCATCGAGACCGCTCCGCCGAGCATCTCGGCAAGCCCCGCCATCACGACCACGCCCGAAACGCCGAAGGCGCTCGCGACGCCGGAAGTGACCGCGAAGGACGCGACCAGGCCGTCGTTAAGCCCGAGCATCACGTCGCGTACGCTCCTGCCCGCGCCGCCGATATGCACGTTCTCGGTGTGATGCTCGTACTCGCGCCTGCGGATCGAGATTCCCATCGCGAAAACCCTCTTACGTCCGCGCTTCTCCGGCTTCGACCGGCAAGCCGGCACGTCGGGCGCGCTGATGGCTCCGCTCCACGCGGCGGCGGGCTTCCAGGTAGTCGGTGACAAGGCGCCTGCGAGCGGTGCGGTCGGCGTCTCGCCCAGCATAGCTGTATAGAAAGCGAAGTCTATCCGTCCGGGAGACGAAACGGCCGATGCTGCGGTCCAGATGGACGAGATTCAGCATCCGCCGTCGCCACGAGACCGCGCGCGCTCGGCGAAAGTCCTCGAGGTCGAGAAAATAGAAGCGCAAGGCGCCGGCGTCCTCGACCATCACGTTGGTTTCCTGAAGGTCGCGGGTGTAGATACCCGCGTCGTGCATCCGGCGAATCTCGGGCGCGAGCGCCGCGAAGACCGCCCTGCGCCTTTCAAAGGGATGGCGCTGCGCTAGAGAAGGGCCAAGCGCGAAGTGACTCAGGATTTGCGCGCGCTCTAGCGCCTCGCTCAGAAGATAGCTCCGGCGCACGGCTCCCATCTCGAGCGCGTCCATCGCGGCGAGCGGCCGCGCGCAAAGAAATCCCGCCTCGCGCAGGAGCGCCGCGCCGCGAAGCGCCCGCGCGGCGCGTGAGCCCCTCAGCCGGTCGATTATACCGCCCGCAAAGGAACGCGCCTGCGAAATTTTAAGAAAAGCGCATCCGCCGTTCGCCGTCCGAACGAGGCCGGCGCGGGTTCTGCCCTCGGCCTTGACCTGCACGAACGCCGGCGACGCGACTTTGGCGTCGACCTGTTCCAGGAGTTCGGCCCATCCGGGAGACTCCGTATAGAGCAGGCGCTTTCGCATCGCCCGGTTAGATTATCGGATTGCGGTCCAGGGCGCATCGCGGGGCCCAATCACAAGACGAGCGCGCGCTTCGCGCCGTGCGGACGGGAAAGCGCGGCTGTTCCGGTGGCCGGACAACCGCGCCTTGCGCATCCGCGTCGTCGGCTACTTGATTGCGAGCGGGTTGAGCGGGCTTCCGACCGCGCCCGTAAATCGGAGCGGCGGCGCGACAAACATGCAGGTATAGCGCCCGTCCTTCGCGCAGTCCTCCGCAAGTTCCTCAAACTGGAAGATTTCGCCGATGGTTAGTCCAAGGTCGCGGATGACAATCTGATGGAACGGCAACTGCTCGTCGGGCATCTCCGACGGCTGGACCTCGACTGTGATGTTGTCGGCGGCGACGCAGGAAAACTCTTTTTCGTAAATGCATTCCGCGGTCTTGAGCGCGAGGCCCGGCGCTCCGTGCCAGTAGGTGGCGCGCTCGGCGGGCGTCTTGTACCAGTGCGGTACCCATCCGGTGCGCAAGAGCAGCGCGTCGCCGCTCTGGAAAGTCACGCCCTGGGCCTTCGCGCAAGCTTCGAGATCCTCGATCGTGATCGCGTAGCCCTGGTCTAGATGGCCCTTCGCCTCGGCCTTCTTGTAGCGGACCATGTCGAGCAGAACGCCGCGCGTCGTGAGCGACCTCGCCAGGTTCGCGATCGAGTTGCGCGCCGCGCCCGCGTGCGCGGTGACGTCCTTCAGTTCGGCGCCGTTGTAGAAATGCCCGTCGTAGCCGACGTGGGCAAGGCTGTCCCACTGGGTCGAGCCCTGCAGCGGCATCATGATCACGTCGTCGTTGACGATCGCGTCGCTCGGCAGCCCGAGTTCGCGCGCCTTGAGATTCAGGATCGACATGAGGCGCACGATTCCGGCTCGTCCGGGGAAAACCGGACCGCCGTTATCGATCGGAATCGCGCAGGTGAACGTGACGCCTTTGCGGACTTCGGCCGCAGCCCGTTTGACGACTTCGGGCGTGATGAAGTTGGCGGTGCCGAGCTGATCGTCTTTTCCCCATCGGCCCCAGTTCGAGACCGGCTTGAGTCCCCATTTTTCACCGTGACTCATTTCACTCTCCTTCTTGACCTAAGCGAGGTGCAGGCCCGGCGGCGCAGTCGCCGCTCGCCCTCATTTGACGGGCTCGACGACGAGTTGCCCGCCGATGTGTGCCGGATGCAGTTGGCAGAAGTAGTCGAAGACCCCGGGTTTGTCCGCGACGAACTCCACGGTCTTGAGATCGCCGTGCCTGACGATCTCGGTGATACCGTAGCCGGGGAGCGCGAATCCGTGCTCGCTCTTCTCGCCCGGGATTTCATTCTTGAGCGAGAGTTTCACCTTGTCGCCCCGGTTGACGACAATCGTGCTCGGAAGCCACATCTTTGTATCACCGAATTGGACCGAGACCAGGGTGAATTTCTTTACTTTCGCTTGCGGCTGACCTGCCTCGGCCATGGGTGCCGCGGTTATCAAGCCCGCGAGCGTGAATAAGACAAGCGTCCGCGATGCGAGCGTCGTCATCCGATTTCTCCTTGCCTCAAGGCCGCGCGGGCTAAACGTTCAGCCGTTGAACTGCCGGGCGACCTTGCGCCACTCGGCCTCGTCGGTCCCGGGCCGGTACGGCATGTAGAAAGCCACGCGATCGAGCAGGCCTTCGTAGCGCTTGTTCACCTTAT
>JAJYMR010000400.1 GCA_021786815.1 Deltaproteobacteria bacterium | reverse complement strand
GATGCCGTGTGCACGGCGGTACTCGTTGAGGGCGATTTCCGACTTTTCCAGCCGCGCCCTGAGATCGACGAGGCGCCTTTGAAGAAACTTTTCCACCTGCTGGTTCGCCTGGTCATGTAGGCGGATCCCGAGCTGCGCGTAGGCGCGCGCGTGCGCGTTTGCCAGCCGCATCGAGAGTCCCGGGTCTGGAGTGGTAAAGGCGATTTGGAAGAGACTGGTGTCCGGTTCTATCGAAATTTTGAGCATGCTCAGGTAGCGACCGGCGAGCCCCGTCATCGCAGGTGTATCGGGGCGCGGCGGTTGAGTCGCCCGCGTCGGCGGCCCGGGGTCATCCTTCATGGCCTGAAGATGCGGCGTAATCACCGCAGCAATGAGATGGCTGACTTCGCTTGGCTGGCTCGGTCGTCCGAGAAACGTCTTGTCCTTGTAAAGCTGGAGATTCTCGATAACCTGCTCGGCAAGGCTGCGGCTCTGCAATATGGTTTCCTGGGTCTTGTAGTAGTTTTCGGAGAAGAAGTCCTCGGAAAAGCCGCTCGGATCCTGCTTGGCCAGCATGTCGGGAATGCCGGGCTTGATAAGGACCACTGCCGCCGACGTGTAGAGCGGGACCGCGAAGACGATCTTAAGCACCGCTATCAGCACCGCGGCCGCGAAGACTGCTACGATCAGGGCCAGCCGCTTCCGTACAACGAACCAGTATTTCCAGGGGTCGAATTCCTGCTCCTCCTCTTCGAATGCCAGGTCGAAGACCGGATGAGGCGGCCGTTGCAAATGCGCATTGAGTTCGGCAGCGGTTGTCCTGTCGAGCGGAGCGGGGTTGAACGGAGCGGGTTCGTTCATAGGCTTTGCAGCGAGGGTTCAGTATGGATACGAGACGTAAGGAATTGCCATCCACAGTTTATTCTGGAACAGGTTGTAAAGTGCATACGGGATCAGCTTGGCCGTCGAATAATCGACCTCGATTAGGTCATTTCCTTGCACAAGCACATCAGGCTCTTTTCCACGCATGATTTTGTCGAGATTGAGCGAAATCGTCCTGGTAGTTCCGGCGGTCGTTTTCCGAATCAGATGAATGCTGGTTTGGTCCGCCGCATACATCGGACCGCCGGCGGCGCCGATGGCTGACAGGACGCTGAACCCGGAGGTGATTTCGAATGAGCCGGGAGCGTTGACCCATCCAACGACCGCGACTCTGCCGGCGTGGGGCACGACCAGCACGTCTCCCGGACGCAACGGCATGTTGAGAAAGCGCGCCGAACCGTCGGGCGAATCACTGTGCAGCGACATCACCACCGGCGAGCCGTTGATACCGGCGAAGTCGGCGAGCGAGCCGGAATCGCGCGGCACGGGCATCTGTCCGTCGGTCGCGCGGATTGGTGTCACGCGCATTGGCCGGACTGAGGCAGGCGCGTTTGCGCTCGTGCCGGGACGTGCGCCGTCGTCGGTATGCTCCCGCGAATTGCTGTCCACCATCGCGACCGCGGCGGCCATGGTCTGCGGATCGGGGGCAGTCTGCGAAGGATTCGCGGGAATCAGGATCACGCGATCCGCGGCGGTCACGATGGGTCCGCCCGCCTGGCCTATCGCCTCCAGTATGGTTTCGGACGCGCCGTTCAGGGTAATGACACCGGGACGGCCGACCGCGCCGAGGACCGCGACCTGTCGGCTCTGGAACTGCTTTACGGTGAGCTGGAACTGCGGATCGTACATGAATTTCAGGAGCCGGCGCCGCACCTCGTCTCTCAGTTGCTGTTGCGTCATTCCGCTCGCATGAATTTTGCCGAGCATGGGAAGGACTACGTAGCCCGCGGCGGACACTTTCACAGTCGCGTCTTTGAGGTCCTTCACGTCGGGCAGGGCGATAGTGATCTTGTCGCCCGGTCCGATCGCGAAGTCGGAGAATTTCGTTTGCGTGCGTTCGCGCCAGAGGTTCTCAAGGCGCTGACTGTCGCTTGCCGTTCCGAAATAGCTTACGCCCGTGGGCTCGGGAACGCGGGCGACAGGCGCGGCGCCGCCACCGGCGAGAGGGGCTTGGGCCAGGGGACTGCCATGAATTGGCGGTTGCGGGTAGTCGCCGCCCGGCGCCGCGCTGCATCCGTTGACCAGCAGCAGTGCGGCGGCAAAAACAAGCGCCCTCCAGCGGCAAACAGCCTCGCCTGTGGTCCGTTGAGACATCGCTCTTCGCCCTCAAAGCGCCGTCGCCTCGATTCGACGGAAACGATCGGGGCGCTGCGCGCTGCCAATTAGCCCGTCACGCAGCGAAATAACTCAACTAGCTTTGAATTGACTTAGCTCTTCTTTACTGAACGGTCGCGGGTAATGCAAGTGCCGCGACTCTGCGGTGCCGCTGCGACCGAAACGGGTGAGACGCGGCACAAAGGATGGGACGAAGGGTGCAAAAGGAGAGACGGCGCCCCGGAATTCCGGGACGCCGTCGCGTTCATTCGCTTAATACCGCTTAATACTGGGTGTAGTCCTGGAGCAGGCCGCGGAAGAGGAGAACTCGGCCGCTGATCTCGCCCTCGTCGCCGACCACATATTCGCCGTTGGAGCGCTTGATCCCCGTCAGCGCCCCGTTGATGTCGTTCCAGCCCATCCAGTAGTTTTGCTCGACGGTCGGAATGATCTCACCGAGTTTCGCTCCCGTATTGGCGTCGAATGCGTAGATGTCATGGGTAACTTGGTCGCCGTTGCTGATGTACCAGGTCCCGGCGGTATTCGGCGGGTTGAACAGGGCCACGAAGACCTTGTCGGTGGCGACCGTCCACGTTGCCGACGTGTAGTCGTTGGACGGAGGCGGGCAGCCGCTGCCGGTAGGATTCCACGGTAAATTGGCCGTCCATGCGGCGGTACGGTTTCCGGTGCTCCAGTTATTGTAGCGCGCCAGCACGGAGCCCGCCGAATAGGTGCCGCAGGGCTCGTCGTTCGCGAACGAAAGGGCCGGCGTATAGCCGCTAACGTACATCACGTCGTTCGCGGAGTCGTAGTAGGCCATCTGGACGCGGTTAAAGGGCGCAGGTGCCGGGTAGGAGTTCGTGACGCTCGGGTTGTATGTGAGATTGCCGTTTGCGTCGATTCCCTGCAGTGGCAGCTCGACGATGTTGCTGGTGTTGAGCACCCACCAGAGGTTTCCATTGGCATCCCATCGCCACCACTGAACGCTGTTCTCACCGCCGATATTGCTAGGACTGGTGCTGAACTCGCCCGCCTGCGGATTTCCATCACCGTTCGTGTCCCGCCAGACCCAGGGTATTGTCGAAGGTGCGTTCGGGTACGAGCCGCTGTAAAACCCCCCGTTCCCGATCATGAAGGACGGTACCGCGATCTCGCCGTTGAACCGGTAGATGATCAGATCATGCTGATACATCCCGGTAACCATCATGTACTTGTGATTGCTCAGGTTCAGGATCTGCACGGGATAGGGCAGGTATTCTCCCGAGTGGCCCCAACCGGCTCCGCCGTTGGGCGAGACGGCTCCGGTTCCAGCCAATAGACGCGGGTCGGAGGGATAGAGGAACGGGTCGACGTTGACGCTGTAATATGTCTGCTCGGTACCCCCGCCACTCGCGCCGGTTTTGAGATTCGCGTAATTCATCTTGAAGTGAGCGTCGTCGACGTACAAATCCTGACCATCGGTCGAAGTGTCGATGGCGGCTGCCTGCACGAAGCCCATGCCTTGGTCGGCCCAAAGCTCGGCGCCCGAAGAATCGAACTTCCGGATGTCGTCCATGTGCCCGTTGGTGATCGAGTCCCGGCCGCCGGGAATCCCGCCCAACACGTAGAAGTCGCCCGAGCTGTCAAAGCCGACCCCGTGCGGAAACCACAGTTTGTCAGGCGCGATCACACCAACGCCGCCTTCAACGCTTGAATAAGCGCCTCCAGTCTGGCCGAACGTGGTCACCGGCGTTCCGCTCGAATTGAATTCCTTGATGTTCTGATCGCTGCCGGAGTCGGCCACCCAGAGGTAGCCGGTGCCAGGCTGGATCGCGAGCCCGAGCGGATCGCTCGCGCTGGTGATAGTTCCTGAAAGAGCGTTACCGTTAAGATCGTAGTGGTTGATCGTCGTTCCGCCAGAGACGACCCAGAGGGTGCTCGTGTTCGGATCGTAGGCTATTCGGCCAGGGCTGGTTACGCTGAACGAACGCTTCAGCGTCATCGCGTTCGCGTCATAGACCAGGACTTTGTTCTGATAAGAGTCGGCGACATATACTTCGCTCGAATTCGACGCCATCCCGGTGATCGGCTGCGTGGAACTTCCGCTTGCGTCTACCGTGATCTGATTAGAGCACTTGCCGCTGCCTCCAGAGAAGGTGGAGGCGTTCAGGCTCAGGTCGTAGCGCTGGAGCCAGTTCGAACCATTGTTGGTTATTGCCGCATACACGTACGTTCCGTTGTTGGTGGCCGCGAAGCCGCCGGCCGGGACATTGTAGCTGGTAGGTGGTTCAAGAACGCAGTTGAACTGCGCGGCGCCCGTGGAGCTGCCGTCCGAGCCGTAAAGGCCAATGTAGCGATGGCCCTCGTCGTCCACACCGATCACCACAAAATTGCCATTCGACTCTACGGTTATATCGTCGCCGGTAGGTTGTATGAATCGGCCTACAGGATAGGAGTTTTGCACCTCGGCATAGCCACCGAAACCGTAGGTATTGCCGACCCAGGTGCCGGCGTAGCCCACCACGGGTGTGTAAGTGGAGGTAGGCGTGGCAGTGGGCGTCGGAGTAGGTGTTGCGCTGGCTGTGGGAGCGGGAGTCGCCGTAGGGTCGGGCGTCGGAGTCGAGGTCGGAGCGGGAGTCGCCGTAGGATCGGGCGTCGGAGTCGGCGTTGCAGTGGGTCTCACCTTCGGGCCCTTTTGTTGGCCGTGCGCCTTGGAGCTGGAGGCCTGCGGACAGCCAGGGGTAACCAGCAGAACTACTATAGCTACAAACAAGACGGGCAGATGCTTAGGTGCCATCAGCCATACCTCTCCACCCAGCAAGTGCACCAGCACTGCGGAGCGACGTTTTCAGAATTGACGGACCTTCCGAGCAGAACGCGGACGCCGCCACGCGAGGGAACAGCAACTGATATGCCGCCAGCTCATGAAGGCAAATCTTGCGGGACAACGGACGATTTTGCCGTCGCGCAAAAGGCGCGTCTGAGCCCGTTTTGTGTCAAGGGTGCTACGGGCTCAAAGCGCGGCCTGCGGGAATCGAGCCGCAAGCCTGCTGAAGATACCGTGTCAGACCGATACTCAAGACATCTGGACGCAATCTGGTCATCCGCTGCCGAAAGCGTAAATCGCCTTGCGACGGATTCCATCGGACTGTGTCAGACTTGAAACCGCTACCTGTGTCGTGCCGCGGCCCGACCAACCGACGCGGCGGCGCGAACCTTTGCACCGAGTCTCGTCAGCTGAACCGGTTAATCAGCCCGATAGAGCGGCGCATTCGTTTCCGCCGCATGAGACAAGAACGTGAACGCTCGCACGTCGGCACAGGGCGGGACACGGGAACGCCTCGGTTGCTTCGCTAACGCGTGCAAAAAAGCGAGCGGTCCGGCCCGCGGTTTCGAAACCATACGGGCTTCGGCGGTACCTGGCGGGCACTGGCTCGTCGCCGACCTACTTTCGTAGTTCTTTGCTAAATTTTCAATGACGATAATTTACTCTTCTTGACACAAGAAGCGCGACGAATTACTCAGAATCGCTGTTGGTCGGAATGCGGGTGGGGTGTGCGCGGGTGTTCCGAAGGGCGAGGCAAGGGTGGGCGGGCACGCACGGTACTGCCGGAAACCATCGCAGTGCGGGATGGGATGGCGGACGCGTGCAAAGAAACAGCCTCCAACCGATCACGCCGTTCGAGCCGTCGTAAAAGACTCTCGCAGGTTTCCGATGCGCACGCCCGCCATGACAGCCGGAGGATTACGGTAGTGTTGAACGCGATCGCGGAATCTCGATCAGAAGTGGAAGCCTCGCGCTCGGCGCCTGGGTTTGCACCGGAGGCGCCGGCCGAGATTCCTGATGTTCCGCTCTTCACCATAACCGCGAGACGGCGCACGATGGGTAGCGACCTTGGCGACCTGTGGACGCATCGGGAGCTGTTCTATTTCCTTACCTGGCGCGACGTCAAAGTACGCTACAAGCAGACGGTGCTCGGTGCTCTGTGGGCCATCCTCCAGCCGTTTTTGACCATGGTCGTGTTTACGCTTTTTTTCGGCAGGCTCGCGCGAATTCCGTCGAACGGCGTGCCTTATCCAATCTTTGCGTATGCCGGCCTGCTGCCCTGGACGTTTTTCTCAAATGCGGTTACCAGCGCCGGCAACAGCGTGGTTGGGAACGCCAGTCTGATCACGAAGGTTTACGTCCCCCGCATGATTATCCCGGGTTCGGCGGTCGCCGCGGCTCTGCTCGACTTCGCCATCGCCGGACTCATTCTCATTGCAATGATGGTCTATTACGGCGTCGCTATTTCGGCGCAGGCGGCGATGCTCGCGCCGCTGACAGTGTTATTGGCCGTACTCGCGTTCGGAGTTGGAACCTTCATGGCGGGTCTCAATGTCAAATACCGCGACGTGCGCCATGCGCTTCCGTTTGTGATACAGCTTTGGATGTTTGCGACTCCGATCATCTACCCGAGCAACTTCGTTCCGGCGAAGTGGAGATGGCTGCTGGTACTCAATCCGCTTACTGGCATAATCGAAGGCTTCCGCGGCGCCCTGTTCGGGCTGGATTTCCAGTGGTTTGGCTTCGCTGTCGCGGCCTGTGCGGCAGGCGGCATACTTACATACTCAGTGCATTCGTTTCGGCGGATGGAACGCGAGTTTGCCGATATAGTATAATCACGCGTGGTGAAAGTGAAACTGGATAGTTCGTCGCAAGCGCTCCTCTGCAATCGACAAGTGCTGCTTGTAATATCATGAGACCGATCATTCGGGTCAGTAATCTGGGCAAACTCTATCGCATCGAGACGCGCGTGCGGCGCACCCTTCGCGAGAGTATCGTGGACTCGCTAGTCGCTCCCGTGCGCTATATCGGAGGGTGTATCAACCGGCTCACTGACGGCGCCGTAACAAACCGGTCGGCGGGCGCCGGGGCCCACGTTTGGGCGCTCAAGGGCGTGACCTTCGATGTTATGCCGGGCGAGATCCTGGGCATTGTCGGCCGAAACGGTGCCGGCAAATCGACTCTGCTTAAGATCCTGTCGCGGGTCACGGAACCGACCGAAGGCGGGGCTGAGATTTACGGCCGAGTTGGAAGCCTGCTCGAGGTCGGGACCGGGTTCCACGGAGAACTGAGCGGCCGTGAGAACATCTATCTGAACGGCGCTATTCTGGGCATGAAACGGACGGAGATCGAAGAGAAGTTTGATGAGATAGTCGCATTTGCTGAAATCGAAGAATTCCTCGACACCCCGGTCAAACGTTATTCGAGCGGAATGTATGTGCGCCTTGCGTTCGCTGTCGCCGCCCACCTGGAGCCCGAAATCCTGGTGGCGGACGAGGTTCTCGCGGTCGGCGACGTGGCGTTTCAGAAGAAATGTCTCGGCAAGATGAGTGATATTGCGCGCCAGGGACGCACGGTCCTTTTCGTAAGCCATAATATGGCGTCGATAGAGTCGCTTTGCAGTTCGTGCCTGATGATAGATTCAGGTCGCCTGGTAGCCCAAGGCAAACCCAGCGACATCGTTTCCTGTTACATGGCGAGCGGGTTTAGGGTTAACTCCGGCGAGCGTTCCTTATCGGAGCATCCCGGGCGCCGGCCCGGTTCCATAACGGCGATGACCCACGTCCAATTGTCCTCGGAGGAGGGTTCCTCCCTGCAAGGGTCGAGTCGCATGGGCGCGCCGCTGGAGATCCGCGTCAGATATAATGCGCAACGGCCGCTACGGCCGGTACTTGGAGTTACCGTGCGGAGCCTTCGCGGCGTGCCGGTCTTCTGCGTCAGCGACCGCTTCTGCGGCCAACTGGCTTTCTGCGAACCCGCTGTGCGGGGAACCGTGATCTGCAGGATTGAGAAACTTCCGCTGATGCCCGGAACTTACGTCGCCGATTTGTGGCTCGGTGACGCCGGCGGCGATCTGGACATAATATTTGACGCTATTTCGTTTGAAGTCCTTCCCGCCGACGTGACCGGCACTGGCAAGCTGCCTCCGCAGGAATGCGGTCCTGTATTCTGCGACGCAACCTGGCGCCTGATTGACGAATCGGAGGGGATAGCCTCCCATGATTCGCGTTTCGACGATAATTCCAGTCTATAACAACGCGAGCACGGTTTCGGCGGCGATCGATAGCGCCCTGGCCCAGAACTTCGACGACCAGGAAGTAATCGTTGTCGACGACGGCTCGACCGACGCCACCCCGCATGTACTCGAAGGTTACGGCCGCAAGATAAAGGTCGTCACCCAACCGAATCGAGGTCGGTCGGCGGCGCGAAACACCGCACTGGCGTCCGCGCAAGGCGCGTATGTGGCGTTTCTTGACGCCGACGACGAGTGGCTTAGCGGCAAATTGGCAAAGACCGTCCCCGTGCTTGATGCCGATCCAGGTTGCGTACTTGTCTATTCCGATGCGCTTGTGATTGACGGCGAAGGGAGGATTGTGCAGGATTCGATCGTCTCGCGCGAATATACGCATCCGCCCACACTCGATGAGCTTCTTGAGGTCGGCCGCCCGCCGCTGACCAGCGCCGTGGTCATGCGCCGAGCCGTCGTCGAGACCTGTGGGGGATTTGATGAATCCTTCGGGCGCCACTGGGGCTGGGAAGATACTGCTCTGTTTCTCAGAGCCCGAGAGTTGGGACGGTTCCATTACATTGCCGAGAGCCTGGTACGCTACAGGGCGAGCACAGTAATTGAGAATCTGCGCAAGCGTCGCTGCGGGGCACTCACGAACGGATATTCCATGTCTGCCGCAGACAGGTTTCGCGGCTGCTTCGGCCAGGATCGCTTCATTGAACTGATTGTTAAACGGTACGGCGAAAGGGCCCATCCCCTTGTCCGGCGAATGAACGTTGACAAGGAGTGGTCGGTTCTACCGATGGCGATGCTCGCGATGCATGACGGTGACCGCCAGCTCGCGCGGCACGCCTACCTCTCGCTACTCCGGCGTGATCCGTTGCATCCACAGACATACGTCCGGCTGCTGTGGACGTTCCTGCCGTTGCGCTTAAGCCGTTCCCTTTCGCGGTTGTTGCCCGAGAAGTATCAGCGTGCGCTTATGGGTCCCCCAGAGGATAAGTTGCTCTTTTGAGTTTGCTTGCACGAAGACGAATTCGTCCTTTGTCGCTTCTGGATTCTCTATCGGTTTTCAGACCGTTACTGCTTTTCACAACCATGAGAACCCGATGGGATACGGCTCAGCGATGATTGGCGCCAACGGAGCGGGGAGGCGGCCGAGGATCGGATACCTTGGGGCGTTCGACCGGTGTGGACCGCCGGACCCCGGCGGCTCGCTGGGGTTGTGGACCTGGGAGATAGCCAGACGTATGGCGGAGTCCTGCGACGTGTTGGTCTGCGGCCCACTCGTACAGGATGCGCCGGCTCGCGAGGAATGCGAAGGGGTGCGCTTCGCACGTTTTCAGCTCGCGGCAGACGATAGACTGTTCAGAATCTGGCACCGAGTGCGGCGCTTCCGTGATCCTTCCCGTCCCTGGTTTGCGTCGTCTCTATATCGCCTCATCTATGCGGTCCGCGCCGCGTACGACCTACGTACCGATGGCTGCGAGGTGATACAAATCTTCAATCACTCGCAATTCGTGCCTACCATGCGCTGGGCAAATCCACGGGCGAGAATTATCCTGAATATGCAGGCCGATTGGCTGGTACAGCTCGACCGCGACCTCATAGATAGTCACCTGAGACCTGCTGACGGGATTGTGGGTTGTTCTGAGTATGTGACCGAGGGAATCCGCAGGCGGTTTCCTCATTACGCTGAGCGATGCAGGACGGTTTACAACGGTGTCGACACCCGCGCCTTCATTCCGAGGGCAGAGCGCGATGAAGCCTCTTCGGGCGAGCGTGTTATTTTCGTTAACCGGATCTCGCCCGAAAAAGGGCTGCATGTCCTGCTTGAAGCCTTTGAGCGGGTGGTGGCGCAGCGGCCCGGCGCGACTTTGGAGATTGTCGGCCCGGATGCTGTTCTGCCAGCGGAAGCGCTGGTCTCAGTGAGCGACACTCCAGCGGTCCGGTCTCTCGAGCGTTTCTATCAGGGCAGCCCCTATCCAGAGCTTGTGCGACAGCGCGTGCGCGGCGTCTTGGATGGCCGCGTCATCTTCCGCAGGCCGCTGCCTCACCATCACGTGGCCGAGCGCCTGCGCGAGGCCGACGTTTTCGTGCAGCCCTCTGTCTTCGATGACCCGTTTCCTCACGCGACCCTTGAAGCCATGGCCAGCGGTCTTCCAGTGGTGGCTTGCGCCGTTGGTGGGATACCCGAGATGGTCGTAGACGGCCAGACTGGTTTGCTGGTGGAGCGTGACGATCCGGGCGCGCTGGCTGATGCCATTCTCCGTCTGCTCGGGGATCCTGCGAAGGCGCGAGCGATGGGTCGCGCTGGCCGCGAGCGCATCGAGGAGAAGTTTTCCTGGGAACGGATTGTTGACGCACTGAAGTCGTGTTACTTCGAGCCGCTGCGATAAGACGCGCGGTTTCCCGTTACCTGCGGTGAGGATGGACTGAGCGTGAGAGTCGGCTACCTAAATCAGCCGTGGGACAGCGGCACACCACCCGATCTCGGAGAGTCAATCGCGATCTGGACGTGGGAGATCGCTCGCTGCCTGGCTCGCTCGAGCGAGGTGCTGGTGTGTGCCCGCCGACGCATCGGTGAACCAGCAAGCGGCACGTGGGAAGGCGTTCGATACCTGCGCTTTCCGCTGATCCCGCCGAGGGCCGATCGCTTGCTGGCCGCGGCCACGCGGCGGTTGGACCGTTTCCGCGACGCGCGGTGGCCGAGGTTTGCGTCGAGCGCGCATCATCTTGCCTATGCAATTTGGGCTGCGCGGGCCTTCCACATCAATGCATGTGACGTTGTGCACATCCACCAGTTCTCGCAGTTCGTGCCAATCGTGCGGCGGTTAAATCCGCATGCGAAGATTGTCCTGCACATGCACTGCGATTGGGTGGCGCAGCTCGACCTAGAGATGATCGGCAAGCGCCTGAAGCACGCCGACGCGATTCTCGGCTGCTCGGAATACATCACCGGGAATATCCGCGCTCGCTTCCCGCAATATGCAGACCGATGCATCACGGTCTTTAACGGCGCCAACCTGGAAGAGTTTCACCCGAACGGCCGCCAGTCGGGTGCCTCGGCCGGAGGGCGTGTCATCTTTGTCGGACGTGTCTCGCCTGAAAAAGGATTGCACGTACTACTCGAAGCGTTTGAAAAGGTGGTGGCGCGACGGCGGGACGCCAGTCTCGAGATTGTCGGTCCGGAATTTGTTGCGCCGATGGAATTTATCGTCGCCCTTAGCGACGACCCGATGGTTCGGGGACTCAGTCGCTTCTACACGGAGAATTATGCCGAGTATCTGCGCAGGCGTGTGCGCGGCGGTTCACTGGAAGGCCGCGTCGCGTTCGCCGGCGCCCTTCCTCATAGCCAGTTGATCGCCCGGCTGCACAACGCTGACGTGTTC
>JAJYMR010000147.1 GCA_021786815.1 Deltaproteobacteria bacterium | reverse complement strand
CACGTTCGCGCATCCAAGGGCCGCCGCCGCTTCCGCGTTGTCGGTCTAGGAATCGCCTCGTGTACGGGGTCGCCGCGCCACCTTGACGTTCGAGGCGGTGCGCTCCCTGACCCGGCGCTCGTACCGCGCCCGCTCGCGGCGAGCGCGCTCCTTCCCATGCGTCTTTCGGTAAACGCGACTCGCCATCTTGTTGGCGCAGCGATGGCTGCAGTATTTCTGGTTCTTGCGTTCCGCCAAAAATACCCTCAAGCAGTCGGGCTCCACGCACCGCTGGATCCGCATAGCGGCCTCGACATCCTCGTACAGGTCGTCGAGCGCCACACGGAGGACGGCATCCTCCAGATTAGCGTCGCGATAGCTCAAGGCTCTTCCGCCCTCGGAGCCCAGTTTTCCGGCGTCGAGAATGACGCTGCCGCCCGAATAATCAGCGCGGAAACGTTTCCGGTCCGCAACCGCGCCAAGCAGCTCAGTCACTCGATCAATCATGGCCTGAAGCCGAGCGGGGTTCTTCTCCAGGCCGCGCACTTCCGCGTTTAGCGGCTCGTCGGGCTCGAGATCGAGCCACTGCCTTAATTCGTAAATCAGGTTTGGAAGGTCGCCGGGACGCCCGTCGGCCAGCGAGGCGGCGTTGACGCGCGAGAGGTCCACCAGCCACGGCAGGATTCGCTCCTTCCTCATGGGTTCGAGACGTTCGTTGGCTGCGGCGTAGTTTGGACCCTTCGATTTGCGCGAGACGGTCACTCGCGAGCGACCGTATCAAACGCTCTTGTAGGCTGCAAATTCGCTTAGAGGATGAATTTGGTCTGGCCATACAAATCTTGCTGTTCGATATTGCAGCGACGTCGTCGCGAACTAGGATCAGATCAGGAACGGAGACCGACATGAAAACGATGTTGCTCGTGTTCGTCGCCACGCTTCTGGCAGTTCCATCGCTGGCGCTTGCCCAGTACCCAGGCCAGCAAGGGGGTTACACAATCATCACGCCCGGCAAGCCGCCAACCTTCGTGAACCCGAATTACAACGGCGGCTACACCGTGACCACGCCGGGCCAGCCGCCAACGTTCATGAACCGCACTTTCAACGGGGGTTACACAGTTATCACGCCGGGCGAGCCTCCGACGTTCATCAATCCGACGATCCCTTCGGCTCCAAGCCTGCCGGCCTTTGGCGGAGGTGGCCGTGGCGACTACGGGGCACGCCCGTTTCCCTGAGCGCGGAGTAGTCGGGCATGAATGATCATCTCAAGCGGGTGGCTGGCCGTGTCACTTCCGCGTTCATGAATTACCGGATCTGGCGAATCTATACCGAGCCGGGCGACCGGGCGAACTATCTGGAAGTTTTAAGAAGGTACACCTCCTTCTTCGTAACCGGACTTAAGGCGCATTTCCTCGCCACGATTGTCCTGCTTTGCGGTCTCTACGAGAAGCGTCGCGATGGGATGAGTCTCACTCGTCTGATCGAGGCCCTGCCCGACGACAAGCTGCGCGGCGAGGTGCAAGCCACGCTTGACGAGGCAAAGAGCATCTGGCGCAAAGTCGCGATCCTCCGCAACGAAGTGTTCGCTCACCTCTCTGATAGCGACTACAAAGACGCCTTCGAACGGGCCCGGCTGACGCCGAACGAGATCGAACAGCTGATCGAACTGTCAAAGCAACTCGTCAACAAGCTTTCGTACGCGAATGACCGCAGCACCTTCGTGTTTAACCTCGACCCCGCGACTGACACGTACAACTTGCTTGATAGCCTCCTAAGACTCGGAAGCCGGCAATCGTGACACGCAGGGGCGCGATGGCCACACAAATACGCATCCAATGCCTCCGGGCGGGGCTTCTAGCCCTTTGCCTCGATCTCTTCTTTTGCGGCTGCTCGCCAGTCATGGAAGCGACCAGGCCGACGCCGGTGGATACCTCCCAATTCGCGGTCGGAGAAAGCCGCGTTCAAGTCGTCGAGGCCATAGGCGCGCCGACTGCCAGCGTGAAGAACGGCGACCAGTCCTGTGACGTTTACAAGCTTTATACGCGTGGTCCCGGGGGTGTCGGCAAGGGAGTCATAGCGGCCGGCGAGGGCGCGGCGGATGTCGTTACGCTCGGCTTGGCGGAGGTTTTATTCACTCCCCTCGAAGCCGGCACCAGGAATGCCAAACACACCGTAACCTTCTGCTACGACAAAGACGGGAAACTGGTTTCCCTGAATGACGCTCCGCCAGAGTGACGGAGCCGCAGGCTGTCCGAGCGCGTAATCGTCAGGGAGGCCGCTGACGAGGATTGCCGGAGTGCGCCTGTAAGCCGGGTTCTGTGCCCTGTTTGGGGCGGCGATCATTCCTCTTGGCCGGACGATTGCTCGCCGGCTCCAGCGGCCGTACCCGAGGGTATCGAGCGGGCAACTCACCCTCCTATTTGGCCTTGCTCCGGGTGGGGTTTAGCATGCGCGCGCGGTTACCCGTGCGCCGGTGGGCTCTTACCCCGCCATTTCACCCTTACCCGCGATGCGGGCGGTATATTTTCTGTGCCACTTTCCGCGGATCGCTCCGCGCCGCCGTTAGCGGCCACCCTGCCCTATGGAGCCCGGACTTTCCTCCCCGTATTCGGGGCGATCGCCCGGCGCACTCCGACAGCTCTATTTTAGCATCCGCCGCACCGGCGCGCTCGCGGTACGGCTAGCCCTCGAAGTACAGGATGCGCTGGCAGTTGGGGCAGAAGTGGATCTGGAGATGCTTCTGGATTTCGTTGAAGAGCTGCGGCGGTAGGAGCCTCATGCAGCCCTGGCACGTTCCGGCTTTCGCGATAGCGACCGCAACACCCTGGCGGCGCGAAAAGATGATCTCGTAGCGCTGCAACAGCGGAGCGTCGACCTCGCCGGCGAGCTTGTCGCGTTCGCGCCGATGCGCGACGAGCCGGGTCTTGGTTTCCTCGACTTCGGCTGCGATTTCCTTTTCAGCCTTGGCAAGCTCGGCCTGCGCGTCGGAGAGCAGTTGCTGCAGTTCGGCCAGGCGGGTCTCGCGCGGCTGCGCGCCTTCCGTCAGGGCAAGCAGGTCGGCTTCCAGGCGCTGGTTTTCCTCTTTCTGGCTTTCGACCTCGTGTTCGAGCGCCTGCAGTTCCTTCTCGTTGCGCACCAGGTTCTGCCGCATCCGCTTGTTGCGCAGTCGCGCCTCGCCCTCGGCGAACTCGCGTTCGAGCTTCTTGCGCGTGGCGGCAAATTCCTGGTCTTGCCCGGTGAGCAGGTCCAGTTCCGCGGTATGTTTCCGGATTTCGTCCTGGAGGTGGGTGACGCGCCCCGCAGTCTTGGAAAGCGACTCCTCAAGCTCCCGCACCTTGCGGTCGAGCGTTTGGAGCTCCATCAGCCGCTTTATTTCTTCAAGCAATTCAACCTCTCCCCGGCGACGGATCGCTCCCTTCCGTCCGTCGGCGCACAATGCGCCATCGGTTCAGAGGGGTATCGTGGCCGTACTGATCGAGATTTGCCAAAGGGTATGGGCCCACCAGGATTTGAACCTGGGACCAGCCGGTTATGAGCCGGCAGCTCTGAACCAGGCTGAGCTATGGGCCCTCTGGAAGGCATCGAACATCTTTATCGTAACAAGATCGTAAGAGACTTTTAAGGGGTACGACCGGGGCGAAAGTCACTTTCCTGCCGCATCGTTGCCCTTTGGTGCACGTTTCAGCGCGATCACGGCCTGTGCATGCGCCGGATCGGAGCCATCACGAGCCTCGGACAAAGCGCGCTTTTTCTCTTCAATCTCGCGTCGGCGGCGCCTGCGCTCGAGCGCAGCGATAAAATCGCCGGCCATTCTCGCCGCCGTCTCGGCATTGTCCAGCAACGGCGCCACCGCGAGCTCCGAAAGTCTTCCCTGCTGCTCGGGCGCAAGCCGCTCGGCCATCAGCGCCTCATAGGACTCATGCGGCGCAAGCCCGCATGCCTCTTCAAACAATGCGCCAAGCGACTCGTCCGCGAAATCGCAAGCGGCGCATCGCGCGCCGAGCTCCGCGCGAAGTTCCGGCCGGAAAAGCGCGAGCGCGACCAGGCCGAACTCCGCCTTGGAGGCGGCGTCACCCGCCGACAGCGCCGGCGTCGCGCCGGCCGGCCGCGAAACCGCGCGATTCGACGACGCGGCGCGCCCGCGAGCCGCCCTGCGCAGCGTGTCCTCGCCGACGCCGAGCGCGTCGGCGGCCTTGCGCGCGAGAAGATCCATCTCGAACGGATTCGCCACCAGCCTAAGCATCGCGGCCACCCGCTCCGCCGCGCGCGCCCGCGCCTCGACCGAGCCCCTGGCCTCGCGCGCCTGCTCGCGCAGGAAATAATCGATCAAAAGCTCGGCGCCTTCGATAAATTCCTCCATCGCGGCCGAGCCGCGCTTACCCACCAGCGTATCCGGGTCGAAGCCCTGCGGGACGAAGATTCCGCGGCCGAGAAGTCCCGCTTCGAGGAAAACCTCGAGCGCCCTGAGCGACGCCTTGCGCCCGGCCTCGTCGCCGTCGAAGCACGCCATCACGTTGCGCGAGTAGCGCCCGAGCGTGCGCAACTGCTCGGCCGTCAGCGAGGTGCCGCAACTGGCCACTGTCTCGCGAAAGCCCGCCTGCCAGAGCGCGATCACGTCGAAGTAGCCTTCGACCACGATAGCCCTGTCGCGATGCGCTATGGCCTGGCGCGCCTCGTAAATCCCGTAGAGCGTCCTTGCCTTCGAATAGAGGGGCGATTCGGGCGAGTTCAGATATTTGGGCTGCCGGTCCTCGAGCACGCGCCCGCCGAACGCGACGACACGGCCCTGCGCGTCGCGTATCGGAAACATCACGCGCGCCCGGAACGCGTCGTAGGACGCGCCCGTGCCGTCGCGCTTCAGCAGTCCCAGCTTGAGTCCGCGCTCGGCAAGCCCGCGCTTTTCAAGCGCCCTTGCGAGCGAAGCCGGACGGGCGGGCGCGTAGCCCAGCATGAACGCACGCGCGGTATCAGGGGAAACTCCGCGCGACTTGAGATACTCGCGCGCCGTCGCGCCGTCGGGCGTGTTCCATAGCACGTGGAAAAAGAATTCGGCCGCGACCTGGTTGGCTCGAAAAAGCTCGTTGCGTTCGGTTGAGACCGCGCCGGACTCGTCCTGTTCGGGAAGCCGGATCCCGTAGCGTCGCGCAAGCGAGCGGACCGCTTCGGGGAAGCTCAGCCCTTCGACCTTCATCACGAAGTTGAAGACCGTTCCGCCCGCGCCGCATCCGAAACAATGAAAAAATCCGCGTTCGGGATTGACCGAAAAGGACGGCGTTTTCTCGTTATGGAACGGGCACAGGCCCATGAAGTTGCGCCCGCTGCGGCGAAGACGGACGTGCGAGCCGATTATCTCCACGATATCGGCGCGCTCGCGGACCTGCTCGATCGTCTGGTCTCCGAATTTCGCCATCAGCCTCGGGCGATAACCCCGCTCAAAAGGTCCGGGCGGTTGGTCATGATCCCGTCTACGCCCGCCTCGATAAGAAACCGCATCAACTCCGGCGCGTCCACCGTCCAGGTGTAGAGCTTGAGCCCGCGTGCGTGGACCGAGGCGCAAAATTCCGCATCAACCATGTCCGCACGCGGATTCACCGCGTACGCGCCCATCGCAAGCGCCGCCTGAACGAGCCCGTCGCGCCGCTTTTCGGCCAGGAGCGCGATCCGCACATCGGAGTCGATCCGCTTCACCCGTTCGAGCGCGTCCCATTCGAAGCTCGACACGAGCGAAGTCGCGTACGCGCCGTATTTGCGGAAAAGCTCGCACACGCCCGCCTCGACGCCGCGCGACTTGATTTCCACGTTGAGACCGCATCGAGGCGTAATCGCGCGGAACACTTCGTCGAGCGTGGGAATCCGTTCGCCGCGAAACCGCTCGCCGAAGCGTACGCCGGCGTCGAGCCGCTTCAACTCGGCAAGCTCTATCGCGTCAACCCGCCCAAAGCCATCGGTCGTGCGCTCGACGGTCTCGTCGTGGAGCACAACCAGCGCACCGTCGCGCGAGGCCTGCACGTCAAGCTCTATCATCTGCGCACCGGCCTCGACCGCGGCCCGGAAGGCCGCAAGCGTGTTCTCGGGGAAATTCGCGCTTGCTCCGCGATGCGCGATATTGAGCGTTCTCCGCATCCAGCCCTGCCGCGTGGCCGATATTCCACCCGCGGCTCTTCGTAACACGAGTTTACGTTGCCGCGTGCGCCGCGGTAAACGGGTCGCGCTCGCCATTCTCAACAGGCGATTGCGAGAGCGGCCTCGTAAGCGTCGCACGCCGATGCCATACTTTTGCTTATGAGGCCATCCTCGCCTCGTTTATGAAGCCCGCAGCGGGAAAAGCGCAGAGCTACATACGGATAACCTTCGAAACGCCGGCCGCGATGGCCGACGAGGCGGCAGGCCTGCTGGTCGGGCGCGGCGCGCTCGGATGCGCGGTCGAGCGGATGGCGCGGCCGGGCGCGCGTCAACGCAAGTTCGTCACGCTGGCCGCCTATTTCCGTAGCCTTTCGCCGTCGGGATATCGCGCACTTCACAGGATACTGGCGCGGGCCGGGATGCTCGCACACGACGGCGCGGGTGCGGGACCGGAGCGGATCGTCGATCCGGGATGGGCGGTTGCGTGGACAAAACGCTTCGAGCCGCTCAAAATCGGCCGCCGCATCCTGGTCGTCCCGCCATGGAATCGCGCCGAAATGCCCGGCCGGCTCAGGCTCATTGTCGAACCTGGCCAAGGATTCGGCACAGGTCATCATCCGACCACCCGCGGCGCGCTGCGCGCACTTGAAGAACTTTGCGCGGAACGAACGTTCCGGCGCGGACTCGACGTCGGGACCGGCTCGGGAATCCTCGCGCTCGCGATGTGCCGTCTGGGCGTGGGCGAGGTGCGCGCCGTCGATATCGATCCGACCGCGCTCGACAACGCACGCGAGAACGCCCGCCTCAACCGTCTCGAAGGCTGCGTGCGCTTTTCGGCGTCGCCGCTCTCGCGCTTCGGAACGCGCTTCGACCTCGTCGTGGCGAATATCCTGAGTTCCACGCTTATCCAGCTTGCGCCGTCGCTGAAGCGGCTCCTTGCGGATGACGGACGGCTCGTGCTGGGCGGAATATTGAACCGCGAGGCCGATTCGGTCGCGGCAAGTTACGCTCCGGAGTTGTCCGTCGTCGCGCGGCGCGCGGACCGGGGGTGGACCACGATGGTGCTCAGGCCGTGAATCGTCCGCCACGCTTCATCCTCGACGCGTCGCCGTCCGCCGACGGAGTCGCGACGGTCAGCGGCGGCGAGATGCGTCACATGCGCGATGTGATGCGCCTCGGCGCGGGCTCGGAGGTCGCCGTGCTCGGGCCCGACGGCGCGGAGTACGCCGCGCGTGTGATCGAATTCGCGGCGGGCAAGGCGGCGCTTCGGATTTTGTCCGAGCATCCGCGCAAGGCGTCTCGGGTTTTGATTCTGGCGCCGGCGATCATAAAAGGTCCACGGATGGATTTCATGGTCGAGAAGGCCGCCGAGCTTGGCGCGGCCGAGTTTTGGCCCGTGATGTGCGCGCGCGGCGTGGTGCGCGCTCCCGGGCGCGAGCGGCTCGAACGATGGCGCCGGCTTGCGGCGGCGGCGACCAAGCAGAGCCTCGCGCCGCGACAGATGGAAGTCCGCGAGCCGCTTTGTTTTACCGACTTGGTCGCGGCCGTGCCACGGGATACTCTGCCTGTGCTTTGCACGCCCGAGGGCGAACCGCTTGCCGCAATCGTCAGGCGCTCGAAGCCGGGAGCCGTGATGTTAGCGGTCGGACCCGAGGGGGACTTCGATCCGGCCGAGATGAAGCTCGCGCGCGAAGCCGGATTCGTCGCGGCACGGATGGGCGAAACGCGGCTTAGAAGCGAGACCGCGGCGCTCGGCGCGCTCGCGATCGTGGCGGGAGCGCTCGACGAACTTCGTGAAGGAGACTGACACGGTGCCTTACAAGTTCCTCTTCGTGATGGACCCGCTTCAGGGGATCCTGCCGGACAAGGACACCACTTTTGTCTTCATGCTGGAGTCGCTTGCGCGCGGCCATCAGGTTTTCTTCACGGGCCTGCGCGATCTGTTCTCGCGCGGCCATCGCGCGTTTGCCTTCGCGCGCCGATGCGAGGTCGCGCGCGCGACGCCCCATTACCGCTTCCTCGACGACGGCTCCGACCATCCACTCGAGGCGTTCGACGCGATCTTCATGCGCAAGGATCCGCCGGCCGACCAGCTTTACATCTATGCCACGATGCTGCTTGGGCTCGCGGACACGCGCCATACGTTCGTGATGAACGAGCCGGCCGCGCTGCTGCAGGCCAACGAGAAGCTTTACGCGCTGAACTTTCCGGAAGTGATCCCGCCCACGCTCGTCACTTACGAAATCGCGCGCCTTCGCGCCTTCATGCAGGAACAGGGCGGGCAGATGATCGTCAAGCCGCTCGGCGGACACGGCGGCGAGGGCGTTTTCCTGGTCGCGGCCGGCGACCGCAACCTGGGCGCAATCCTGGAAACGGTCACCCACTTCGAATCGCAACCAATAATGGCGCAACGTTACATCCCGGAAATTCGAAACGGCGACAAGCGCCTCATCGTGCTCAACGGCGAGCCGATCGGCGCCACGCTCCGCGTCCCGCGCCCCGAGGAGCATCGCGGCAACATCCACGTCGGCGGGGTCACCGTCAAGGCGCCGGTGGACGACCGCGACCGCGAGATTTGCCGTGTCCTGCGCCCGCGTCTCAATCGCGACGGACTTTACTTCGTCGGCCTCGACATCATCGGCGGCTACCTGACCGAAGTGAACGTCACGAGTCCGACCGGCGTGCAGGAGATCGACCGCCTCGACGGCGTCAATCTCGAGGCCCGGGTGATAGATTTCGTCGAGTCGCGCGTGGCCGCCCTGCCCCGCTGACCGCGCGGCCGTCGGTTTGCGCGGTAGTTCGTTCGGATTACGCTAAAGGCGTGTCAGGCCGCTGAAGACCAAAGGAAGCCAAGGGGTGGCGTAGCGATGGCGCAGAGCGGAAGAATCGACGCGTCGCAGATGTGCCCGCGATGTGGCGCTCGGGCCCATCTGCCGGGCGCACGCTTCTGCGGCCAGTGCGGCGCGAGTCTCGGCGATGACCCGGGCGAGATGCCGCGATGGCAGCGGCCGGAGCCGGCCAGGTACTCGCACGTCTCGATGGCGCGGATGGCGCTCTCATGCCCGGAGTGCGGCGAGCCGATGCGCTTCGGCTTCCGCCGCGTGTGCAGGCGATGCGGCGCGCGGCTGGTGATGGTGCCGCGCTTGTTGCATCCTAACCATTTCCGGGTTTACGCGGCCGGCCCGCGCGCGGCGCTGGCCGATCTGGCCGTCGAGGGCTTCTGGCTGATCGTCGGCCTCGCGGTGCTTGCCACAATCGGTGGAATGCTCGGCTAGGGCTAAGACCAGCGACCGGTTGCAAGCACTCGCGAGGATCGGTAGCTATTTCAAGGCGCGCTGCGTCTGCCGCGCGCCTCGCGCGGTGGGCAGGTAGCTCAGTCGGTAGAGCAAGGGACTGAAAATCCCTGTGTCGGCGGTTCGATTCCACCCCTGCCCACCAAACTCCCAAACGCAATAAGCCCACCCTCCTTCATTGGGGTTTTGCCAAACCATTAGGCCCGCTGAAACCAACAGCAGGGCGCCGCCGCAGCGGTACACCCTCGTGCGCGCATCGAGCAACGCCGCTTGCGGCGCATACTTGTGACCGCCCTCCGCTCCGCACCCGGTCGCTCCAACTCCTGCGCCGGCTCCCATCGTCGCGACTCCTCGTTTCACCGGGCCGATCCGACGGCCGCGATCGTCGCCTCGCCTTTCCTTGTTTTGGTCGCTTAAGCGTCACAGAGACATCCAGGTATCAAGGAACTTACCCTATGCTGATATTGTCCCGCCTCGGCTACATGCCCGCTTTAGGACTTGGCGGTGGCTGTTTACTCGTTACACTTTTCAAAGTAATTAGTAACAGTGTATATCTTCTAGATGTACATAGCAGGCATTGATGAGGAGGAGTAAGCGAGGGTTACTAAAGGTCGCGTTAGCCCGTCCCTAATTGACGTACCAACCGCTCGGATGGACGCAGCTGCAGTGGGCTGGCAGGAAAACGCCAGTCATAACTGATGCCGGCTGAGGTCGAAACTTTTCGCCGCTCAACACACACTTGGAACAGTGTAGCCAAGTATGACCAGTATGAAGAACAATGAGAAGCTGACCACTACTTTCCTCTTGTGTCTGGTTGCGGCATTGCTTATCGCAGGTCTTGCCGGCTGCGGAAGCAGTAACAATTCGGCCGGCGGTGCCGATGACGCGCTGATCGTCGGCGGCGTGAGCGATACCGGCAGCCTGGTGGGTCCCGCAGAAATCTTTTCGCTATCCACCAGGGCGTTCAGGGCGACCGGCTCGCTGGTGACACCGCGGGGCGACTCGCAGGCCGTCCGGCTGAAAAGCGGGCAGGTGCTGGTGATAGGCGGGTACGACGCGACCGGCGAGGCGCTTGCCAGCGCCGAACTGTACAACCCCGGCACTCACCGCTTCACGCAACTCAAAAACCAGATGACCACGGCACGGGACAACCCGGCCGCAATCCTGCTCAAGAACGGCGAGGTGCTGATCGCGGGCGGACTCGACGCGAACGGCAACGTGCTCCAGACGGCCGAGCTCTACGATCCGAAGACCGAGCAGTTTACGGCCACCGGCTCGATGACCGCCGCGCGATCGTCGTTGACCGTGGTTCTGCTCAAGGACGGTGAGGCGCTGGCGGCGGGCGGTTTCGACACAACCGGCACGCCGCTCGCCTCGGCTGAAGTATACAATCTGTCAACCGGGGCCTTCACCGCCGTAGGCAACATGAGCGACAGCAGGCAAGACGCGGCGGCGGCGACCCTGAAAGACGGCGACGTGCTGGTGACCGGCGGCACGGATGCAAACGGCAACCAGCTTAACACCGCCGACCTCTATAACCCCACGACGGAGTCCTTCAGCCCGACCGGCACGATGGTCGGTGCGCACAGCGACCACACCGCGACGTTGCTCAAGGACGGCAAGGTGCTGGTGGCGGGCGGTTTCGACACAACCGGATTTCCGACCGCCAACGCCGAGCTTTACGATCCGGCCACCGGCACCTTCAGCGCGACCGGCGTCATGACCCAGGCCTTTGCCGAGCAGAGCGCGGTTGAGCTCGGCGACGGCCAGGTGCTGATCGCGGCCGGGATGGACGGCTCATTGTCGCCCACGGCCGGGGCCAATCTCTATAACCCGGACAAGGGCACATTCTCTGTCACTGACAGCCTGGAATACGCCCGCATGGATCAGGACGGCACGAACCTGTGAGGCGCGATATGAGAAACCGGCTGAGCGCGACGTTGTTCGCGGCGCTCGCGTTGCTGGTTGTGGTCGCGGGTTGGAGCGGCAGTGCGTCCGCGCAGGATCCGCTGGAGGGACCCTGGACTTGCAGCTACCACCCCCCGGGTCCCGACTACGGCGCCATAGTTACCTACGCTTTGTTCCTGAGGAGGACTTCCGCAACCACCGTGAAGATCTATGACGGTTACGGATCGTTGGACCATCTCGGTGTGTCATATTTCATGTTTAACGTAGCCTCCGGAGGTACTTTCTCCGCGACGCCCGGCGACACCATAAATTTCGCGACTAAAACACG
>JAJYMR010000347.1 GCA_021786815.1 Deltaproteobacteria bacterium | reverse complement strand
GAAATTACGGCATCCGGCGAGCCACTTGTTGTACGCGTCGGTCTCCTTCCAGTGCGGCATCATGCCCCAATGGTCGAATTTCTTGCGGTTGATACAGCCCTTTGCACCGAGCTTCACGCAGAAGTCTATCTTGCGATCATCGCCGACCACGCCGACCGGAATTCCGCCCTCGGCCTTCACGATCTGGATCGCCATGCATCCGAGCCCGCCCGATGCGCCCCAGATGAGCACGATATCGTTGGGGCGCACGGTATGCGGCGCCCATCCCATCAGCATCCGGTACGCGGTAGCCCCGACCAGCGTCGGCGCGGCCGCTTCCTCCCACGTCAGATGCCTCGCCTTGGGCATGCACTGATGAGCCTGGACGCGGGTGAACTGGGCGAAGCTGCCCCAGTTGGTCTCGTAGCCCCAGATTTTGAACGACGGGTCGTACATCGGGTCTTCGCCCGCGCGCACAGCGGGACAATCGCGGTCCCAGGTGCCGCAATGGATCACGACCCGGTCGCCGACCTTGACGTTCTTCACGTCGCGTCCGGCCGCATAGACGATTCCCGAGGCGTCGCTTCCGCCGATATGGAAATCGGCCATGTCGGATTTCGCCTTCTGGCGGGCGGCGATTACGTTGACCGGCGAGCCGAGCGCGGCCCATACGTTGTTGAAATTGATCCCGGCCGCCATCACGTAGACCAGCACTTCGTCGGGCTTGAGTTCGGGAACCTCGACCTTTTCGACCTGGAAGGCGCGCTTTGGTTCGCCGAACCTTTCAGCCCGGATAAGCTGGGCATACATGTACCTGGGAACGTGTCCGATCGGTGGCACTTCGCCAATTTCGTAGATTTCTTTGCCGCTCATGATGCTCAGTTGTTGTCCGCTGGCCTGTTGTTCCCCCCGGAACCGCCGATGGCCCTTGGTTGTTCCTATCTCAGCGCCATCTGTAACGATACTGCTCAAGACGCGAGTCCCGCGTTCTGGGCGGGCTCGTCGGTATGCCGGGCATGTCCGGCTAACCAGGAATATCTTGAAGTCGCCGGCCGTGATGATCCGGCCTCGGCGACGGCACTTTTCGACAGGTGAGGTCTTACGTACCTGATTTGGCGTGGTTTTGACAACAGCCTGGCGATCGTAAGTTCGCCCGCCGGCGCCCGGTATTCAGGGCGCGTCGTGTTGACCCGAAGGGACGAATTCCATAAAAGGGGCATCGTTCCTGCCCTTGGCGCCCGAGGCGGCTTTTCACCGTCGAACGGCCTCGGGCTGGTGTTTTTCGGCGGGTTGGTGCGGCGGTCGCCGCAAGCCGGCCTCGCGACTACAATTCAGGCATCAAAAGGGAGCCCGTTGACGGATCACCATGGCGGTTCGCAGGATCGAGCACGGCCATTATTACGAGGACTTCGAGGTCGGCCACGTCTTCAAGCATCATTGGGGGCGCACGATAACCGAGGGCGACAACAGCCTTTTCTCGAGCGTCACGATGAACTTCAACCCTATCTACTTCAACCGGGAGTACGCGAAGACCCTCGGCTACCCGGGCGTGGTCGTGAACCACATGCTCGTGCTCAACGTCGTCTTCGGACTCTCGGTCGAGGATCTGAGTGAGCGCGCGATCGCCCATCTCGGGTACGAGAAACTCAAGTTTCTCGCCACTGTATATCCGGGCGACACGCTGACCTCCCAGTCCGAGGTACTATCCAAGCGCGAAACCTCGAGGCCGGATCGCGGAGTCGTCAAGTTCCGCACCACCGGCTTCAACCAGAAGGGTGAGAAGGTGCTCGAATACGAGCGCCCGGTCCTCATCCGCAAGCGCAATCCGTAGGAGTAGCCGACGCCATGCCGTTCGTCACCGAGGAGCACGAGGAAATACGCCGCTCGGTCCGCGACTTCGTCGAGAAGGAAGTCAAACCGATCGCCAACGATCTCGACCGCCGCAACGAGGAAATTCCCGAATCCGTCCTGCGCAAGATGGCCGAGCTGGGCTACTTCGGCGTGATCTTCCCGCCCGAGCAGGGCGGGCTTGGCCTGGACTATATCGCGATGGCGATCGTGACCGAGGAGCTGTCGCGCGGATGGCTCTCGGTCGGCTCGGTGATGACGCGCAACCTCATCACCGGCACGCTTATCGCCGCCAACGGCACTGACGAGCAGAAGAAGCGGCTGCTGCCGAAGATCGCGCGCGGCGAAGTGATGACGGCGGCGGCGTTTACCGAGCCGGATTCGGGCTCGGACACGGCCTCGTTCAAGACCCGTGCGGTGCGACAGGGCGACGGCTACCTCATCAAGGGCTCCAAGATGTGGTGCACGCTCGCCAACCGCGCCAATATCCTGACCGTGATGACGCGCACGGACCCGGATGTCTCGAAGCGCCACAAGGGACTATCGCTCATCCTGTTCGAGAAGACGCCCGGCAACGAATTCGCGCCGCCTCATCTGACCGGCTCGCCGATCCCGACGATCGGCTATCACGGGATGAAGAGCTTCGCGCTTCAGTTCGACGACGCGTTTGCGCCGGCGACCAATCTTCTCGGCGGTGTCGAGGGACGCGGGTTCTATCAGTTGATGGCCAGCTACGAGTCCGCCCGTATTCAGACTGCGGCGCGCGGCGTCGGCGTGGCGCAGGCGGCCTTCGAAACCGCGACCAAATATGCGAAGCAGCGCACGCAGTTCGGTCAGCCGATCGGCGAGTTCCAGGTCATCCGGCACAAGCTCGCCCACATGGCGGTCGAAATCGAAGCCGCGCGCCAGCTTGCCTACTTCGCCGCCTCGCGGAAGGATACCGGCAAGCGATGCGACTACGAGGCGGGCCTTGCCAAGGTGTTCGCGGCCGAGATGGCCGAGCGGGTGACGCGCGAGGCGATGCAGATACACGGCGGATACGGCTATTCGATGGAGTTTGAGGCGCAGCGCTTCTGGCGCGACGCGCGGGTGCTGTCGATTTTCGAGGGCACCAGCGAAATCCAGCTCGAGGTGATCGGGCGCCGCATCATGGAGCGGGCCGAATAGCGCCGCGCAGGGTAAACCGAGATGGGTATCACCGGAGATTCAAACTACTTCGAGGACTTCAACGTCGGCGACACGCTGGTCCATCAGCGCGGCCGCACCATCACCGAGGCGGACAATCACATGTTCACCTCGCTCGTGATGAACACGGCCGAACTGCATTTCAACCAAAATCTCGTGGACAAGGAGCCCGCGACCTACTACAACGCGCGGCGCGTGGTTTACGGCGGCGTGGTGCTGGCTTTCACCGTAGGACTCGCCTCGCAGGACACCAGCGAGAACGCGATCGCGGAAGTCGAGATGGACAACGGGCGCCATACCAACCCGGTCTTCCACGGCGACACGATCTACGCGGAATCGACCGTGCTCGAGAAGCGCGACGCCGACCGTCCCGACGCGGGTATCGTCAAGTTCAAGCTCGAAGGCAAGAAACCCGACGGAACCGTGGTAGTCGAGATCGAGCGCACGGTGCTCGTCAAGCGCAAGTCGCATTACCTCAAGGCGTAATTCCCAGGCGCCCAAGACAAGGCGGAGACAACCAAGATGTACGTTCTGGAAAACGGTGCGCGCTTCGTAATCCCACGCACCGAGATGACCTACCCGGGCCACAACATGAAGCTCCATCAGAACGCGGCCGACCCGGTCAAATCGCCGGTCGACCACGTGATGGCGGACTTCGAGGACGCCTGCCCCTACGAATTCAAGGGCGAGAAGAGCCGCAAGGTGATGGTCGAGGCGCTCAACACGCTCGACTTCGGCAAGAAGGTCGTGACCGTGCGCCCGAACAACATCCATTCGCCCTTCTTCAAGGGCGATATGGAGGCGGTGATGCTCGGCGCACCCAACCGCTTCCACGGGATCATGCTGCCCAAGACGCGCGGCCCCGAGGAAATCCGCGAGGTCGCGAAAGTGCTCGACGATCTCGAAAAGCGCGGCGGATGGAAGTATCGCGTGCAGATCGAATCGCTGATCGAGACGCCGCACGCGCTGGTGCGCGCCTATGACATCGCGACCGCCTCCGATCGGATGTGCGGGCTCGTCTTCGGCATCGCGGATTTCGCCGCCAACATGGGCGTGCGCGAGATCGTCGACAACCAGAACCAGAATTTCCATTACGCCAAGCAGGCCACCGTGGTCGCCGCCAAGGCCGCGGGCCTTCACGCGGTCGACAACGTCTATCTCCGGCTATGGCGCAACAGCGATTCGCCCGAGCGGATCGCCGAGCTTCAGAAAGGACTGCGCGAAAAGAATATCGGCTCGGCCAACCTCGGGATGGACGGCACCTGGGTGATCCATCCGCAGCAGGCCGAAATCGCCAACGCCTGCTACACGCCGACCGCCGAACAGGTCGAGGAGTCGCGCCGCGTCATCCGCCTTTACCACGAGAAGGGCGGCGGCTCGATGGCCGATCCGAAGACCGGCGAGATGATCGACGAGGCGACAATCAAGATCGCGCTGATGGATCTCGCCAAGGGCACGCAGGCCGGCATGGTCAGCGACGCCGAGCTGAAGGAATGGTCGGCGAAGTCAAAGGCGATAACCGGCTACGATATCCTTGAACTCATGCGCCGAGTGGTGTAACAAGCTCTACGGCGCGAGGGTTCGAAAGCGTGCCGCGAGTTGCTTACGGCGCGCTTTCGGACCCGGGTCTGGCTCGACTCAATACGCTCTCGAGTTTCCGGGTCCTTCACACCTCTTCCTGTCCCTATGCGGCTGAGTGGGTCGAATGCAAATTGCAGGGGGCAGAGAATGCTACAGCTCTTGCGATAGCAACTAGGGTAATGGCGAGTAGATACTGACTATTCGCGATTGCCCGAATGTTTGGTCCGGCTTCGGTGACCGCTTGGGTCTCGGTGGCTGGAGTTGGGGGTTATCGGGCGCGGCGCTCGCTGCGCCCGGTAACCAGGCGGGCGTCTTGGCGCGCTTCGAAAACGAGACGTTCGCGGCAAATGAGGGTGAACCCCGCCGTGCGTGGCGGGGCCGGAATCGAATTTCACGTGCGGTCATGATGGTTTGTGTCTTCTGTGGCGCCCCGGCAACCAAAATAGCGATGCAGTTTCGGGACGCGGGCGGCTCCTCGGCCGACGCGCCGCTGTGTCCCAAACTCGCCTATGCGACGTGCGACGCGCACGCCGGCGAAGGGCCGGCGCCGTGCGCGGTGGTGCCGGTTCGCGAGTCGATGCCGCCGGCTCGGATGCTGGCCCGCACTCTGGTGCAAAAACGGATTAACTCAGATCTCCGGCTCGAGGCGCTGATGGTCGAGTTCGAAGACCTTCTGATCGACGCGGTGCTCGAGGCGATGCCGTCGCTCAGGGCAGCGGCGCGCGCGCTCGGGATATCCCGCTCGACCCTGTGGCGCAGGCTTCGGCGAAGAGAGAATCCCGGTCTTGCAGTGCAAAACGAGTTGCCTGCGGATTTCTCCGACACGGTCCTTCTTCCCGCGGAGATGGTGATTTCGAAATGAACCTCCGCGGCGCGTATGCGCCGCGCGTTCCTTCCGCGGCTGAGACGATTGTCCCGCAGCGGCCCGTCACGCGCGGTTATCGTTGGCGGTCGCAAGATGATATCGTCGGCGATGCAGGAAAAGGCCTTTTCAGAGCGGGCGTGAGCGGCCTCGGCCTCGACCCGGAGCTGCAAAAGGTGGGCGCCGATCGGGTGTGTGACAGCCCCGAGGCGGTTGCGCAATTGAACTCCGACCCGGCCTGATTCACTTCTCCCGAGACGATTTCCTACCGGCGCCTGAACGCCCCCGCGCAGTCCGATGCGCGCTCGCGGCGGCTTTGCGGCGCGCGCGAGGAGTACGGCCATGGAATGGGCTCCGCTTACCCATCTGGAATCTCCAAGGCTCACGCTCAGGCGGTTTCGCGACGCGGATCTTGTGCCGCTGCTCGCCTATCGCAACGATCCCGAGGTCGCGCGGTTCCAGGGATGGGACCTGCCGTTCCGCCGCCGCGACGCCGTCCATTTCATCCGCGAGCAACAGGTCGTGAAGCCGGGGACGCCCGGGCGATGGTTCCATTTCGCGACCGCGCTCAGGGGAAGCAACGCGCTTATCGGAGACTGCGGACTTATCGTTGACGTTCACGACCCGCGGCAGGCCGAAATCGGCTTCAGCTTCGCCCGCGCCTGGCAGGGCAGGGGGTTTGCTTCTGAGGCGGTGCGCGGGGTCGTCGATCACGCATTCTCGCGCCTCGGACTGCATCGCCTGGTCGCGGTCACGCAGGACGAAAACGTCCGCGCGCTCGCGCTTCTCGACCGCCTCAGCTTTCGGCTGGAAGGCCGCCTTGTGGCGAGCGTGTGGGCGCGCGGGCGATGGCGCGACGAATGCCTGTTCGCGCTTCTGGAGAACGAGTGGAGCGCGCGCAATCACGCCGCTTGACAGGAAGGCTGGCCGGAATTATTTTGAATTCAAACGATTTGAGTTGAAATCAATGCCGACCCATTACCAGGGCACCCAGCGCGAAAGGCTTGCGCTCAACGCCTATATCAAACTCACCCGCGCTTCCGAGACTATCGCGGCGCGGCTTGCCGGTGCACTTGCGCGCCACGGCCTGACGATAGGACAACTGGGCGTGCTCGAAGCGCTGCTCCATCTGGGTCCGATGTGTCAGAACGAGCTTGGACGAAAGCTGCTCCGAAGCGGAGGCAACGTGACCACCGTGCTCGACAATCTCGAGCGCCGCGCACTGGTAAGGCGCAGGCGCGGGCCCGAGGACCGGCGCTTCGTGACAGTGGAGCTTACTGCGGAGGGCCGCCGCTTCATCAAGGGCGTTTTCCCCGGCCACGCGGCGGACATCGCCCGTCTTTTCTCGGCGCTTACCGCGGCCGAGCAGGGCGAACTCGCGCGGCTTTGCGGAAAACTCGGAACCGAGGCGCGCTCGGTTGAATTATAAACGCGCGGTTTTTTTCATCGCCAAAGTCATTTTGAATTCGAACCAATAGGAGAAACGCCAAATGTCGGTCAAATTGCAAATCGTCTTCTACAGCATGTACGGACACGTCCACCGGATGGCCGAGGCGGTCGCCGTTGGAGCGCGCGAGGTGTCCGGCGTGGAAGTTCAACTCCTCCAGGTGCCCGAGCTTGTCCCCGGCGACATCCTGGAGAAAAGCGGCGCCAAGGCCGCGCGAGCCGCTTTTGCGCACGTTCCCGTCGCCGCGCCGCAGGACCTCGCCGAGGCTGACGCGATAATCTTCGGAACGCCGACGCGCTTCGGAAACATGGCCGCGCAGATGCGCAACTTTCTCGACCAGACCGGAGGCCTTTGGGTCAAGGGCGCGCTGGCGGGGAAAGTCGGCAGCGTTTTCACCAGCACCGCGAGCCAGCACGGAGGACAGGAGACCACGATCACGAGCTTTCACAACACGCTGTTCCATCACGGCATGATCGTGGTCGGCGTTCCGTACACGATTCCCGAGATGAACAACCTTTCCGAGATGAGCGGCGGCACGCCCTACGGCGCGACCACGATTACCGGGTCCGACGGGCGGCGCCAGCCGAGCGAAAACGAACTTGCGATCGCGCGCTTCCAGGGCCGGCACGTCGCCGAAATCGCAAAGCGCCTGGCCTCGTCGCGCTGAATCGCCGATAACGCGGCAAACGCGAGGGAGTAACCGCCATGATCACGCCAAGACGTGCGCAAGAGCGCGGCCAAACGAGCCTTCCGTGGCTCTCAAGCCGCCATACGTTTTCATTCGCCGAGTACTACGATCCGAACCACATGGGATTCTCAGTGCTCCGGGTGATCAACGACGACCGGATTGCGGCCGGCGGCGGTTTTCCCTCGCATCCCCATCGCGACATGGAAATCGTGACGATCGTGCTCGACGGCGCGCTCGCGCATCGCGACAACCTGGGCAACGGCTCCGTCATTCGGCCCGGCGAGGTTCAGCGGATGACGGCCGGGCGCGGGATCGTGCACAGCGAGTTCAACTCCTCGGCGACCGAGCCGCTTCATCTGCTCCAAATCTGGCTCCTGCCGGACCGGCCTGGGCTCGCGCCCGGTTACGAGCAGAAGCGTTTCGAGCGCGCGGAGAACGATTTCCCGCGCCTGGTCGTTTCTCCCGACGGACAGGGCGGCTCGCTTACGATTAACCAGGATGCGCGGCTCAGTGTCGGCGCGCTCGGGACCGGGAACTCGGCGCGGGTGCAAATCGGCGACGGCAGGCGCGCCTGGATACACGTAGCGCGCGGGCGCGTTCGGATGAACGGAGTCGAGCTAAATGAGGGCGACGGCGCGGGCGTCGAATCGGAGAGCGCGCTTGAATTCAGCGCGCTTTCGGACGCGCAACTGCTGCTCTTCGACCTGCCGTGAGTTTCGCGCGCGGCGGCGCTTTCAGGGAACCGGCGCGACGCCGAGCAGTCCCGCAGCCTCGTCGTAACCGAGCATCAGGTTCATGTTCTGGATCGCCTGGCCGGCTGCGCCCTTGCCGAGGTTGTCGATGGCGGTCAGGACGAGGAGCGTGCCCGAGCGGCGATCGAGAGTCGCCGCTATTTCGCAGAAGTTGGTCGCGCGCACGTTTTTCAGCTCGGGCAACTCGCCCGGGTTGAGCAGGCGCACGAAGCGGGACTTCGCGAAGCTCGCCTCGAAGGCGTTGCGCACGTCCTGCTCGGTGGTGCCGTTGCGCGGGCGCATGAAGATTGACGTCAGGATGCCGCGCGTCACCGGCAGAAGATGCGGCACGAACATCACCGCGACCTCGCGCCCGAGCAGGTTTCCGATCTCCTGCTCCATCTCGGGTGTGTGGCGATGGGTTCCGACCTTGTAAGCGCGGAAGTTCTCGTTGACCTCCGCAAAAAGCTGGTCGAGCTGCGGAGCGCGCCGCGCGCCGGTGGTCCCGGACTTGGCGTCGATCACTATCGACGATGGCTCGACCAGGTCACGCCGGATGAGCGGCAGGATTCCGAGCAGCGCGCCCGTCGGGTAGCATCCCGGATTCGCCACCACGCGAGCCTCGCGGAGCTGTCCGCGATGGAACTCGCTAAGTCCGTAAACCGCTTCGCGCAGCAGGGTCGGGGCGGGATGCTCCACGCCGTAGGTGGCGCGATACGCGGCCGGATCCTTCAGGCGAAAATCGGCCGAAAGATCGATCACCCGCACGCCGCTCATAATCAATTCGGCGATAAGGCTTGCGCCGACCCTTTCGGGCAGACACGACAGAACGACCTCGGCGCGCTGTTTGACCAGGTCGGGACGAAGCTCCTCGAAGGCGGGCAGGTCCACGCCCGACAGATGGCGGTAAACGTCGGCGACCTCGCGCCCGGCGTAATGCTCCGAGGTCAGGACGGTCAGTTCGACGAACGGATGGGTTGCAAGGAGCCGGACTGCCTCGATACCCGAGTATCCGGAGGCTCCGACAACACCGATTCTAGCCCTGTCACTCGAACTCATCAGGGGTGTACCCGGAATCTCACTCTTTTGTGCAGCGTCGGTTTTTACCAGATAGCACGAATAGCCGGGGCGAGCCAATTGATTGCTCGCCGGTTGCGGGCGGTTTACGGGGATATTTGCCCGAAGGTGTGGAAAAACCGTTAAGCTGACGCGGCTTTTTGACGCCGTGACGATCGTCCGGATAGGTAAAAGGACCGGCTCTGCGACGACCGGTACTATCGACCACCGGACAGGCGCCGGAAAAACCGCCGCGCCGCCTCTGATGAGACGGGCTCAACGCCGGTCGGTGTGGGGCCGGTCCCGAAGACGCGCGCTAACGATGCGAGCGCGCGCAGCCGACGTGCTCGGAATGCTGGCCCTTTGGGCAGCAGGAACTGCCCGGGCAGCATCCCTCATGCTTCACGCAACACTGGGGAGGTGCATCGGCGGCCAGAATCGCATTGAGCGGGCTGCCGCCGCTGCCGATGCTCGCTCCGGAAAGGCAGAACAGAGACAGGGCGGCGGCGGAGACCAAAAACAGCTTTTTCATAGGTCTCTCCAGTTCTCCGAAGATGCCATGTGCGCCGACTCTAGCAAGCCGTCCAGCGCTGCAACAAGCGAAATCGACGTGAATGCATCCCGAACCGCCCGCCGCGTCCCGAAAGCATGCTCCTTGGCTCGCGGGCTTTCGCCGGGATTGCAAACCGCCGGATATCGGTGGGAATCTGTATGGAAATCCGGAATGGAAAACGCGGCTGAAAGCGCGTCGCCGGCGAACGCGACCATACATCGTTCGCTCCCATCGCGGCACCAGGCCGCCCGCACACCTCGAACCGCCGGTTCGCCGGACGTTCGAGCGGGCGCGACGCGCTTCGGCCCACAGAGGAAGCCATCATGCAGATGAACGTGAAACCAGTCCCGACGCTCGATCCGCGCATCAATGAGATTCGCATGCTCACCGCGCAGATCATCAACCGCGACATCCTCCCCAACGAGCGCAAGCTGTGGGCGGGATGGCGTGACGGCGCGACGCAGGAAGAGCGGCGCGCGGCGCGGGAACTAAGGGAGTCGATCAAGCAGAAGGTTAAGCAGGCGGGACTCTGGGCGCCGCATCTTCCGCCCGAGTACGGCGGCGCCGGGCTCAACTTCCTCGAACACGCATACATGAACGAGGTGCTCGCCTACTGCATGGGAGCGGCGGCTCTGTTCGGGGTGGTCGCGCCCAACTCCGGCAACCAGCAGATCCTGCTCAAGTACGGCACCGAGGAGCAGAAGCGCAAATGGCTGGTGCCGCTCACCGAGGGTAAGATGGAGTCTGGCTTCTCGATGACCGAGCCCGACTCGGCCGGCTCCGACCCGCGCTCGATCAAGACCACGGCGCGGCGCGAGGGCGACCAGTGGGTTATCAATGGTCACAAATGGTTTACCTCGAACGGATTTCGCGCCGACTTCTTCATCGTGATGTGCCGCACGGAAGGAAGCGGCCACGACAACGGGCGGATGACGCAGATAATCGTGCCCAAGGACACGCCGGGCGTGAAAATCGTGCGCGGCGTCGAGGTCTGGGGCCATCGCAGCGACCATTGCGAGATTATCTACGACGACGTGCGCGTACCGCTCACCAACGCTCTCGGACAGGCCGGCTCGGGCCATCGCGCCGCACAGGATCGCCTCGGCGCGGGACGCGTCTATCACTGCATGAACTCGATCGGGCAGATGTGGCGCGCGTTCGACCTGATGGTCGAGCGGGCCACGATGCGCGAGGTGCACGGCGGCAAGCTCGAGACCAAGCAGTTCATCCAGGGGTTCATCGCCGACTCGTATATCGATATCCAGGCGTCGCGCCTGATGACGATCCATTGCGCGGAGAAGATGAACGGCGGCGGCGATCCGCGCACGGATATCTCGGCGATCAAGATCTTCGTTCCTGCGGCTTACGAGCGGGTGGTCGATCGTGCGATCCAAGTATGGGGCGCGGCGGGTGTGTCGGGCGACCTTCCGCTTTCAGGGATGTACACGGGAGCGCGGACGCTCAGGATCGCGGACGGTCCGGACGAGGTGCACAGGATTTTGATCGCGAAGAACGTGCTGACGAAGTATCACTCCGGCGAGGGCTGGGACTTCGGGAATTGAGTCGAAGAGCGACCTAACCCCCAGCCCCTTCCCTAAAGGGAAGAGTAGCCAATACCCGGCGTGTGGTCCGACGAGGCTTGATCCGCCAGCGGGCGCGGTGGGGCGAGAGCGATTTGAGTTTTCGCCCCGCCACAAACGGCCTGCGATGGGCGCGCCAAATTCGGGATCTTGAGCCGCCGCGGATAATCGGCCTCGGACCGCGCCCCTTGGAAAATTGCGGTCCTGAG
>JAJYMR010000250.1 GCA_021786815.1 Deltaproteobacteria bacterium | reverse complement strand
GGGGTGCAGGCCAGAAGCGCAGTTGCAGTCCTGGATGCGGACGGAAGCCCGATCACCGGCGAAGAAGGGTCTCGACGATTCGATACTTTGGCAGAAGGGCCCTGTCCGGCACTCGAGGCGTTCGCCTCGGCAGAATCGTCATTACGAAAAAATGCGGCGAACCCGTCACACTGATTCCCTCGTTTACTTTTGCCCGCTCTTCGCGCGAGTTGCTCAGCGTCGTTAATCGGATGCGAAAAGCTCTCGGGATCCGGCTCTAAACCGCGTAACTACCATTTCAGCGGCTATCGAAACTGCAAAATGCAATGACATTGCTGCAGACAGCGGTGCCGCCAATTACGGAGAACGCAATTATCGCCATTTTGCGGGTTAGCTGGGACGGCACGCTCGATGCGATCACGCACACAGATGAGGACCGATCTTCATTTCGGCGGCGCGCTCTATCGGAGCGCCGGCCAGTGGCAGCGCTGAAGGGTCAATTATGTTGGATACAGTCTTCTTACTTGGAACCTTGGCGTTCTTCATTTTAGCGATCGCCTATACATGGGGGTGCGATAAACTATGACGCCTTGGGAAGTGGTGTTGGGTCTAATTATGGCAGTAGGCCTGACCGTCTATTTAGTCTACGCGATGCTGCGACCAGAGAACTTCTAACCAGTGGGCACTACCGTGTTCAGTAATGCGTTTATCCAAATTGGTTTCTTCTCATTGGTGCTTACCGCCGTTAGCGTCCCATTGGGATTCTACATGGCACGTGTCTTCGCCGGCGAGCGGACCTTTTTGGATCCTGTGCTCCTGCCGCTCGAGCGTCTGGTTTACCGGCTGTGTGGTATCGAGCCGGAAAAGGAGCAAACCTGGGTCCAGTATACCATCGCGATGCTGTTCTTCAGCCTCGTCGGGATGGTGTCACTCTACGCAATCGAGCGGTTGCAGTATTTTTTGCCGTTCAATCCGCAAGGCTTCGGCGCCGTAGAGCCAGGTCTTGCTTTCAATACAGCGGCAAGCTTCACAACCAACACGAACTGGCAGGCTTACTCGGGTGAGTCGACCATGAGCTACCTCACCCAAATGGCCGGGCTGGCCTACCACAACTTCGTCTCAGCGGCTGTCGGCCTTGCAATCGCCATCGCGGTGATCCGAGGACTCGTGCGGCGTAGCGCCCGTACCCTCGGAAACTTTTGGCGCGATCTGGTCCGCGCTACCTTGTGGGTTCTTCTTCCCATTTGCATCGTATTTACTCTGGTTCTCGTCTGGCAGGGCGTTCCGGATAATCTCGGTCCTTATACTCAGGTAAAGACGTTGGAGAAGGGTACGCAGACGATTGCTCAGGGGCCGGTAGCCTCCCAGATTGCGATCAAGCAGCTCGGCACCAACGGCGGCGGCTTTTTCAACGCCAACTCCGCACACCCCTTCGAGAGTCCGACGCCGCTCACAAACTTTCTCGAGATTCTGGCGCTCACGCTTCTCGGAGCGGCCCTTCCTCATACCCTCGGCAAGATGGCCGGCGACCAGCGGCAGGGATGGGCTCTTTACGGCGCCATGTTCCTGCTTTTTCTGGGAGGGGTGACTGTCTGCACGTGGGCGGAACAGCGCGGCAACCCGCAGTTTGCCGCCATGGGAATCAATCAAACCGCGAGCGCACAGCAGAGCGGCGGGAATATGGAAGGCAAGGAAGTGCGCTTCGGCATAGTGAACTCAGCCCTCTACGCGACCACCACGACCGATACTTCGTGCGGCGGAGTGAACTCTATGCACGACAGCTACACGCCAATAGGTGGATTGGTGCCGCTGGTTAATCTGCATCTCGGCGAGGTCGTCTTCGGAGGCGTCGGCTCCGGGCTCGCCGGAATTATCGTCATGGCCGTGCTCACGGTGTTTATAGCGGGACTGATGGTGGGACGCACGCCGGAATATCTGGGCAAAAAGATACAGGCCCGCGAGATGAAACTGGCGATGCTCTATATTCTGATATTTCCAGCGATCATTTTGCTTCCAACGGCAGTGGCCGTCCTGAATAGGGGCGCGCTTTCTTCAATTGCCAACCCGGGACCGCACGGCTTCAGCGAAATTCTTTACGCGTTTTCCTCCGGCGCAGCCAACAACGGCTCTGCGTTCGGCGGGCTCAACGCCAATACCATGTTCTATAACGTAGCGATTGGCTTGGTCATGTTGTTCGCGCGCTTCGGGACAATCATACCCGCCTTGGCGATCGGCGGATCGCTGGTTGAAAAGAAGGCCGTGCCTCCGAGCGCGGGAACATTTCCCACGAATGGAATCCTCTTCGTGATCCTGCTGACGGCAGTGATCCTTATCGTCGGCGCCCTGACTTTCTTCGCTTCCTGGGCGCTCGGCCCCGTCGCTGAACATTTCGCGATGATGAGCGGCAAACTTTACTGAACGAGGCTTGAACGGCAGTGGCTCACTCGACTGAACGCAAACCTACTTCCTTGTGGGATTCTGAGATCGCAAAAGGCGCCGCAATCGATGCGCTATGGAAACTCGATCCCCGCGTCCAGGTGCGTAATCCGGTCATGTTCGTCGTGGAGGTGACCGCAACCGCGGTCACGCTTATCCTTGCACGCCACGTATTCAGTGGACGCACGGCTTTGACCGGCTTCGAGCTGCAGATTGCGCTGTGGCTCTGGTTCACCGTGCTCTTCGCCAACTTCGCCGAGGCGATGGCCGAGGGGCGCGGCAAGGCGCAAGCCGAGAGCCTGCGCAAGACGCGCAGCGAAACGCAGGCAACGCTGCTGCGGGCCGGCAAGGAGGAAGTCGTCCCAGCGACCCTGCTGCGCCGTGGCAATATCGTCATCGTGCGTGCCGGCGAGGTTATCCCCTGCGATGGCGAAGTTATCGAGGGCATAGCGGCTGTCAACGAGGCCGCAATCACTGGTGAATCCGCACCGGTCATCCGGCAGAGCGGCGGCGATCGCAGTGCAGTAACCGGCGGTACAACGGTTATCTCGGACTGGATCAAGGTGCACATCACTGCGAATCCTGGCGAGACCTTCCTGGACCGTATGATTTCTCTGGTCGAGGGAGCGGAGCGCAAAAAGACTCCTAATGAAATAGCGCTGAGCATTCTGTTAGCTGGTTTGACGTTAGTATTCATGTTGGTCTGCGTCAGCCTTTATCCGTTCGGGCTCTATGCTCACGCATCGTTGACGTTGCCGGTGTTGATTGCCCTGCTTGTCTGCCTGATTCCAACCACAATCGGCGGACTGCTGTCTGCGATCGGCATCGCGGGGATGGACCGGTTGGTCCAACACAACGTGCTGGCGATGTCAGGCCGGGCGGTCGAAGCAGCTGGCGACGTCGATACGCTGCTCCTGGACAAGACCGGTACGATCACGCTCGGCAACCGGGTGGCGACCGAATTCACTCCCGCGCCAGGTATCACGCGCGAGGAACTGGCTGACGCGGCGCAACTCGCATCGCTTGCCGACGAAACTGCAGAGGGACGGTCGATCGTGGTGCTCGCGAAGGATCTGTACAACCTGCGCGGACGTGAGTTGGCCGACAAGCAGACGGAATTCATTCCTTTTTCTGCGCAAACCCGGATGAGCGGCGTGAACTTGAACGGTCGGCGCATCCGAAAGGGTGCCGCTGACGCCGTGACGAATTTCGTCGCCGAAGCCGGCGGCACAGTGCCCGAGGATGTCAACTACGTTGTGGAGCGCATCGCACGCGCCGGGGGCACTCCTCTGGTGGTCGCCGACGGCGCCCGCGCCCTCGGCGTGATCCATCTGAAGGACGTGATCAAGGACGGCATCAAGGAGCGCTTCGAGCGGCTGCGCGCGATGGGACTGCGGACGGTGATGATAACCGGCGATAATCCGCTCACCGCAGCCGCCATCGCTCATGAAGCGGGCGTCGATGATTTTCGGGCGCAGGCGACGCCCGAAACCAAGCTCAAATTGATTCGGGATGAACAGGCACAAGGAAAGCTCGTTGCAATGATTGGCGACGGCACGAATGATGCGCCGGCTCTGGCCCAGGCGGACGTCGGAATCGCCATGAACGCTGGCACGCAAGCGGCGCGCGAAGCCGGAAACATGGTGGATCTTGATTCCGATCCGACGAAGATCATGGAAGTGGTGGAGATCGGTAAGCAGTTGCTGATCACGCGTGGCGCGCTGACAACATTTTCAGTCGCAAATGACGTTGCCAAATACTTTGCGATCATCCCCGCAATGTTTCTGATCGCTTATCCTCAGTTGCAGGCGCTCAACATCATGCATCTCGCGACTCCGGAGAGCGCGATTTTATCCGCGGTGATCTTCAATGCCTTGATCATCATCGCCTTGATTCCACTGGCTCTTCGCGGCGTCGAGTATCGTCCAGTGGGAGCGAGCGGAATTCTCACGCGCAACCTGCTCATCTACGGCCTCGGCGGTATCATCGCTCCATTCATCGGCATCAAGGCGATCGATCTGCTGATCACCGCATGTCATTTGGTCTAGAGGGAGATTTGCTATGCGTCAGATGGTCGCTGCGATTAAGATGACCATTGTCCTAACCGTGCTGCTTGGCATCCTTTATCCGTTGGCGATGGCGGGGATGGCCCACGTGATATTTCCAGCGCAAGCGGATGGCAGCATTATCTACCGCAACGGAACTCCTATAGGGTCGGCGTTGATCGGCCAGGTGTTCAAAGCACCGGAATATTTCCACGGTCGCCCGTCGGCCGCAGGCAAGGGTTACGACCCGACCAACTCAGGTGGCTCGAACCTTGGTCCGACTAACAAAACCCTTATTGAGGCGGTCAAGCGGCGCCTGAAGCGCATCCTAGAAGAGAACTCCGGGATACGTGCGTCACAGGTCCCTGTCGATCTGGTTACCGCCTCGGGCAGTGGCCTCGATCCGGAGATCAGCCCGGCCGCAGCCGATATCCAAGTTTCGCGCGTCGCCAAGGCGCGAGGCCTTAGCGAGCAGACCGTGCATGCATTGGTCAAGACTTACACCAGGCCGCGTCAGTTTGGCTTTCTTGGGGAGCCGGGCGTTAACGTCCTTGAATTGAACCTCGCCCTTGACGGGCTGCGGACGAACCAGCGAACAGCGCACAAATAGATAAACGTTTTCATTTACTTACCACGACAAGAAGCTCGGGCATGAATTGTGCCCATGCCTTGAATGGGTCGTAGACGGCGGCAGCCGATTAGTAGTCAGGGATTGCGCGCAATGAGGGCTGTTTTCGATCCAGCGCTGACGGGGATTCTGTGATGGAGGCACATCCAGGTCGGAAACACTCGTAGGGGGCATCAGGCCTTGAAAGCAGGAGACAAGCGGTCCGATCCACACGACGCCGCAGAGGACTCTCTTTTTCTGCAATCGCGCAGTGCGGTTATGCGGCGCCTCCTGGACAAGGCCGAACTGGCCGCCGCCTCCGACGGCACAATCCTGTTGATTGGCGAAAGCGGTACCGGCAAGACACTGCTGGCCAGGCAAATCCATCTGTGGAGTACACGGCGCGCGAGACCGTTCTGGATTATCGACTCAACAAGGCTCTCTCAGCAAAACGAAGAAGGTTCGCAGTGGAATATAAACGCGCCGGCAACCGTATCGGCGCATGGACTGACTCCGCTGGAAGCAACGGACGGTGGTACGATATTTCTGGCCAATGTCGAAGAACTTCCGCCAGTATTTCAGGCTCGACTCGGCCAATTCGTGCGGGATCGCAGGCTGGAGACCGCCGCAGGCGGAAAAACAATCGACGTGCGGATTATTGCCGCCTCAAACAAGGACCTCGTGGAGGAAGTAAAGGCGCATCGGTTTCGCGAGGATCTTTTCTATCTTCTGAACATCATCTCGCTGCGTATCCCGCCCCTGCGTCAGCGTTCCGCCGACATTCTCCCTTTGGCTGCACGCATGCTGTCCGCCGCGGCTATTCGCAACCACCGTGTCGATTTGCGCTTGTCTCCGGAAGCCTCTGCCGCCATGACCCGCTATGTCTGGCCTGGCAACGTGCGTGAACTGCGTAATGCGATGGAGGCGGCAGCAATTCTTTGCGGGGGACAAACTATAACGCTGTCAGATCTTCCAGAGGCGATTTCAAAGCACGCACTTGGCGCGACGCCGTCCGCGGCGAGGCTCGAGGAGTTGAAGCGTCAGCACATATCGCGCGTGCTGGCGGAGAGCCCGACCCTGGAACAAGCCGCAGCGACGCTCGGCATCGATGTGAGCACTCTCTGGCGCAAGCGCAAGCGTTACAACCTGAATGGCCGCCCCGCGCGGACGCCTGCGCCAAATTCCCGCGATCGGCGACACTAAGGACGAGCACTAATTTGAGAAATGTACAAACCAATTGCGCAAGGCGAAGCTGCTTAGGATCCACCCTGGACACGGGTAGCCGCCGGTGTAGGCATGACGTCTATCGGACGCACCATCCCATGGTTTGCCCGACAAGCCAGGTTGAATCCGCGCTCATCGACGTCTTAACGGCGGGACCGAAGGCACTATGGCAAAGCTCCTGATCGTCGACGACGAAAAGAACATCCGTGGCAGTCTCGCCACGTTATTCGAAGCACGCGGCCATGAAGTACGTACCGCCGAAAACGGCGAGCAGGCTCTTGCGCTGTTCTCGCAGGAAGGCGGCTTGGACCTGGTCCTTACCGACCACCGCATGGCAGAGCTGAATGGTCACGAATTATTGCGGCAGATCAAAGATCGCGACCCGGACGTGATGGTAATCCTGATGACCGCCTACGCAACGGTGGAAAACGCCGTCGCAGCCATGAAGGCAGGCGCTTACGACTATCTCACGAAGCCTTTTTCGCTGGATCAAGTCGAACGCGCCGTCGAACGGGCACTGGAAACTCGATGCCTGCGCAACGAAGTTCGCGGCCTGCGCGACACGCTCGACGAGCGGCCGTTGCTCGAGTCCCGCAGTCCCGCGATGCAGCGTCTGCTTCGCGATGCCGAGCACGTTGCTGCCAGCGAAGCGGCTATTCTTTTAGCCGGTGAAAGTGGAACCGGGAAAAATGTCCTTGCGCGCCAAATCCATCGCTGGAGTCTGCGACGCGAACGCCCTTTTGTTATTATCACGTGCACCACGTTGTCCGAGCAGCTGCTTGAAAGCGAACTCTTCGGTCACGTCAAAGGTTCCTTCACCGGGGCCGTCAAGGATAAACCGGGCCGTCTCGAGGGCGCCAACGGCGGAACGGTTTTCCTCGACGAGATTGCCGACCTGGGCGCCGCGCTTCAGGCCAAGTTCCTTCGGTTCGTCCAGGAACAGAGTTTCGAGCGTGTCGGCGGCGACAGCACGATCCATGTGGACGCGCGCATCATCGCCGCATCGAATCGCAACCTTCAAGCCGAGGTTGCGGCTCACCGCTTCAGGGAAGACCTGTTCTATAGGCTTAATGTCATCGCTCTGGCGGTGCCCCCGCTGCGTGAGCGAGCGGAAGATATACTTTTTCTTGCTCAACGCCTGTTGTCCTCCGCCGCCATCCGTAATCACCGCGGGCAACTGCAGTTTTCACCTGAGGCTCAAACGGCGATCGCCAACTACCGCTGGCCGGGGAATGTGCGGGAGCTGCGCAATGCCGTGGAACGCGCCGTGGTGCTATCACAGGGCGACTTGATCGGCCCGGAATGCCTCCCTGACGCCATCTTTCAGCCGCAGTCACATGCAATGCTTTCATCGCCGCCCTCCAGCCTCGAGGATATCGAGCGCGAACAGATAATGCGGGTTCTGGCGGAATCGCCAACGCTCCAGGATGCTGCCGAAACTCTTGGGATCAACGTCACGACGTTATGGCGCAAGCGCAAGCGATATAAGCTCGATTAGTAAGTACGGCTTGTCCCAAGGGCGACCAACCCGGATCGTTTCAGGGCGCTGCGAAGCATTGTTGCAATCTGCCATGCCTTGGGCGGCAGCGATCCAGCATCCGTTCAATTGCCGTGAAATTTGCCGTCGCCATGCGGCGGAGAAATGCGTGCGCAACCATGCTGCCTTCTCCCCTCTACAAGCTCACTCACCCTGGTCCATTACACAATGCAGCAACATCCTGCTGAAGACTGAAAGCGCTCGGCCCGTTTCTCACCGAAAAAGCCCTCTTTGCTTGGGTTTCAGTACAGGCATGTTTTCTGCTCCTTCCAATCACCAGAACACATTTCCGACAAATCAACCAATCAGGGCATCAGACGTGGCACCGAAAGGCTGACTCAGGCGGTCTGCTCAAAGACACGATCCCAGATACTAACGCTTCATCCCACATCAACCGTATTAACCCGCAACGATAACCAACGATGCCAGATCCCGATTCTCGCCAGAACCAGCAGAATCCCTACTCACACTTACGGCCGCCGGAAAACTCGTGCAAGGTCGACAATGACTCGCCTTACGGCGCCCGGCTGCTCGTACAGAGAGCGTTCAAACGCGGAGACCTAATCCTGCCACTGGTCGGCAGGCACGCCGCGCCCAGCTACAAAACCATCCAGATCGGACTGAACACACATCTCGAGGGCTCATTAACCGCATTCATCAACCACTCGTGTCGGCCCTCAGCTATTATCATGACGCAGGAGATTGCGATTCGCGCCTGGACCGACTTGGAAGCGGGCGATGAAGTCACGTTCTTTTATCCTTCCACCGAATGGGCGATGGTGCGGCCGTTCAACTGTCTCTGCGGCGCGCCGGACTGCATAGGTTATGTCGCGGGGGCAAAGTATCTGCCTCTCAGCCTTCTGAGCCGCCATCCTGTGAGCCCCCACATCCGGCAGTTGGCAGGCGATGTGCTCGCATCGTTCAGCTATGCGAGCACACCGCCGCGTTGACCCCCTGGAAGCCGATCCCGCGGGCCGTCGGCCGTATTTTGTCGCGCTCGACGCTTGGCTCTTCCTGACCGTCCTGCTCGCGAACTTTGCGACCGCGCTCGCCGAGGCCCGCGGCGCGCTAATTCCAGTTGCCCTCAGAGGAGTGAGCTACCGGCCTCTCGGAGCTGACGCGCTGCTACGCAGAAACCTGCTCATCTGGGGCGTCGGCGGGGGTCGTTCTACCCTTTGTAGGGATCAAGCTTATCGATCTGGCGATGGGCGCGATGCACCTTGTTGCCTGAGGCGCGGAGCAGGACAGAGCTAGACGACAATGATGAAATCCTTGGCGGCAGGACCATCCAAATGCCGATCTCGCCAAAGTCCCGGGAGATATGGTCACCACTTCGGGCTCGGGCCTGGATCCGGATATCACGATGGAGAACGCGGAATACCAACTCGACCGCGTCGCGGGGAAATGGGCAGCGGATACCAAGCGCGATCCGGCACGGGTGCGCGGAGAAATGGAGCAACTTCTCAAGCGCGATGCGTTCGCTCCGATGGACGGCCTGTTCGGCGAGAAGATGGTTGATGTGCTGCAATTCAATCTTCAATTGCGCAGACGATATGGAGCTCCTGCGGATTAAATCGCACGGATTCAGGCTGGTGATGGCCCCCGCGTACGTTAGCCGATCTCGTAAAGACGCCGAACATGGCAAGGACGGCAGTCCGTCGCCAGCGCGGCCGTCGCCGACACCCGAAGCCATCAACGCGCCGGGAGTTCAATCAGTCGGTAGGTGGCGCCCCCTGCGGGATTCGAACCCACGACCCCAGGATTAGGAATCCCATTTCGCTCTCCCGGATAAACCCGCGCCGATCCTGCAAAATTACACATACCCCTTCTCTGCCAAGGATTGTATGGGGCCCGCCCCGTCCTGCCTTACCCCGTCGATTTCGGGCTTATTCGGGGCCTGAGTGTGGGAAATTGTGGGAATCATACACCCGCACTATCTAACGACCGTTAGGGACTAGGGCGGCGGCTCGAAACCACTGCACACCCAGGCGAATTGATACCTCGCAACGTCCGGCGACGGTTCAATCCAACTTACGCGATTTGCCAACAATTCACCGATAATCGCCCGCCGCCAGCGTCGCCTTGGGCCTTCGTGGCCCCATCTGTAAGCGGGAGGCCTGTTCCGTCCGTCGTTCCAGAACTCGACGGCGCGACAGCGGTTGACTGAACAGTCGAATATTTTCCTTCTTGCCATGAAAACATCATCGTTCTAAAAGGCCCGTTGGACTGTGGCGCGCTCGCGCCCACGAGAGGGGCCGACTACAGGCGGGTATTTCCGCTCCACTGGAGGGGGACAATGAGCCACACCGGCGGTTTCTGCACGGGATGCGGACGGCGCATGCCAGAAGGTGCGACCTTTTGCACCGCTTGCGGCAAACCCCGGTACAGAAGCGGAGAGGGCAACGCATTCGACCGCTCGCAAGATGCACCCACCAATCGATACGCGTGGTGGCAGCGCACCGAGCGCCGGTTGCCGTTAGTCGGCGCGATTCTGGTGAGCGTCCTGGCTATCGCCTTTTTGCTTCCCGAGCTGACTGGTTACAAGGCCGAAGACAACTATCGCCAAGTCGTCCAGATGCTGTCAGCGGATGGGCTGGATATTAGCTTGGACTCCTACCAGCGGGGCTGGTTTTCTTCGAGAGCTACTGCACATCTGTTGCTAAATGGCCAGCTGTTCCAGCTTCAGCAACAGATCGATCACGGGCCTTTCCCACTCCAGAGCGGGCGGTTCTCAGTTGTCCCGGTAGCCTGCGTTATCGAGACCAAAATATACGCGCCCGAAGAGGTCCGAAATGCCTCCCGCGAAATATTTGGCAGCGTTTCACCAGAGATCCGAACGGTCGTTTCCCTAGATAGTTCGACCGATACCCGGGTCGCAATCCCTCCTTTCGAACATTACGTGCGTGAAGGCAGCGGCGCGGTGGTGACATCGAAAGGACTGGAGGCAGACCTGTATCTTACTCCAAGATCGAGTCGGCTCTACGCTAGACTTGATCGATTCAGGTTGTCCGGCACGGCGGGCGATACAGAGGTCGACGGACTCACTTTGAGCAGCGACGCGCGACGGGATAGTGGTACAGGAATTTGGCTTGGAAATTCCCGTCTGATCATCGACCTCATCAAGCATGAATCGGCAGCGGCGGGTAAAAGTCCAGCAACCGGTGCAGTTCGCAACGTATCCTTCTCGGCTGCCACTTCCTTAGAAAGCGGATTGCTGGACCTTACGTGGCACATCACCGCCGGTCAGATCGGTCTCAACGGCCTCACTCTCGGATCTACAGCGGCCCGTCTTGAATTAAGCCGCATCGATCCATCGCCCATCGCGGCGCTCGGCAAGCAATATCTCGAAATAGCCCGTTCCGACCTGAGCGCCGACAGTCGATCGGCGTTACTAGTTCAGAAGGGAGCAGAACTCTTGGTAGCACTCGCAAAGCGCGCGCCACAAATGTCCGTTGAGCTGAACATGTCAGCGCCCAAGGGTGAAGTACGAGGTGAAATCCGAGTAGGCGTGACCCAAAGCTTCGCAGAGGACGCCTTAGTAAGATTCGGCAGTGACGATTACTCGGCGTTGATGAGGCGCTTGCTGGAACGCTATGCATTCGCTTCCGGCAACCTCACATTACCACTCTCCTTAGAAAGCCAGCTGACGACCGGTAAGGAACGACGGTTGATCGACGAGGGCATATTCGTCAGAGAGGACAACGGCTACGTTTGCAGGCTTGACTACCGAGGCGGCAGGTTACTGGTGAACGGCCGCAAACTGATGTGAAGTGGGAGCGCTGATGGGGCAGGCGATGCCCGTTTTGCTGTTGAATTTGAGTGGCGGCTCGATAGTCATTTAGGCGGCCTGTTTTCGATTATCAAGCCCACGATTAATCGTCGCGTCATGCGCGCGC
>JAJYMR010000368.1 GCA_021786815.1 Deltaproteobacteria bacterium | reverse complement strand
TGCTATTGGTCGCACGGTCAGAGCAAGGATGGCTGCCTGAAATCCCGGACGCCCGTCATGGTCTGGCTTCCCGCTATCGACTCGGAACTTAACGATGCTACGGTTCGCTGGATTAACCCGGACCAACGGGAGGAGAAGCGATGGCTCCAAACTCGGCGTTCGACGCTCCCTGGGTAACAATCTGGACTGAGCCGCGCCGCACGATACGGGAAATCGTTGACCGCGACCCATCCTACGGCGCGCTGCTTATCGCCGCGTTGGCGGGAGCGTTGTCCGCGTTGGAGTCGCGATGGATCGAGATGCCGGCTCATCCCGCGGGCGCCTGGCCGATGTTCGTCGCGGTTTCGGTCGGAGTCGGCGCCGTCCTGGGGATCGTCGCGATCTACGTAAACGGATTCCTGCTCAAATGGACGGGCGCGTTGCTTGGCGGGACTGCCAGTTACGCCGAGGTGCGGGCCGCGCTCGCATGGAGCGAGATTCCCACGATCGTCGCGGTCGCATTCGGGATCCTCGCAGTCGTCGCGGGGATTGCGGGACCGATTGGTCCGGCTGGGCCGGCGGTACCACGGCGGGGAACCGGCCTCGAACTGCTTCAGTTGGTGCTCGGCATCTGGTCGTTCGTGATCACGCTCAAATGCCTCGGCGAGGTGCATCGTTTCTCGGCCTGGCGCGCGCTCGGCTCGATAATCGTGCTCATTTTCGCCGTGTTCGTCCTGATCGGCATCCTGCTCATGGCGGGCGTCTCGATCGTCAAACTGACGCACCCGGTCGCAACGATTTGATTGAGAGCAACATTGCTGCGCCCACCCTGGCTTGTTCGCGGTTGAGAGCTGACGATGAACTCGACGGCATTGCCGAAGTAGGTCGCAAACTATGTCGGAATCAAACTTAGCCGACGTGGAGGCGTTCGGCGAGACGGCTGAAGCGGCGCCTTTCGTCCGCGTTCCTGACCGCCTGCTGGAGCGCGCTTCGCGTTCCTACCAGCACGCATACCCGTTCGGCCCGCGTGATTGCCGTGTAGAGCAGGTTTCGCCGAAGCATCAGGTAGTGCGTCGAATGAATCGGCATCACGACCGCGGCATACTGGCTCCCCTGACTCTTGTGCACCGAGATCGCATAGCCGAGCGCAAGTTCGTCCATGTCCGAGAGATCGTAGTCGGCGTGCGTATCCTCGAATGCGACCGTCATCCGCCCGCGCTCCGAGTCGATCGTGAGCACGCGCCCGATTGAGCCGTTGAAGACCATCCGCTCGTAGTCGTTGCGCAACTGGATGACGCGATCGCCCTCGCGGAAGACGCGATCGCCGGCGCGGATTTCGCGTCCGACCGGGTTCAGCAGGCGCTGAAGCTCCTGGTTGAGCGCGTGCGTTCCGAGCGGCCCGCGGTTCATCGGCGTCAGCACCTGGATATCGCCCGGGTCGCGAATTCCGAAGCGTCCCACCAGCCGGTTCTGAACCAATTGCTTGACGGTCTGAAGCACGTCCTCCGGCGCGGTCCGCTCGAAGAAGAAAAAATCGCCGTCGGGGCGATTGCTGACGTCGGGAAACTCGCCGCGGTTCAGGCGATGGGCGTTCGAGACGATCGTGCTCTCGCGCGCCTGGCGATACACCTCGCGAAGCTCGACCACCGGCACCAGTCCCGACACGATAATGTCCTTGAGCACGCTTCCGGGGCCGACCGAAGGCAACTGATCGCGGTCTCCGACCAAGAGCAGCGACGATTCCGGCATCATCGCCGCGAGCAGGCTTGCCGCCAACTCCACATCCATCATCGAGGCTTCATCGACGATCACGTAATTGCTTCTGAGCGGGAATTCGGGACCGCGCACGAAGCCTCCCGTCTCGGGCGAGTATTCGAGCAGGCGATGGATGGTTTTGGCCTCGCGGCCGCATGACTCTTCGAGCCGCCGTGCGGCGCGGCCGGTCGGCGCCGCGAGCGCGGGTTTAATCCCCGCCGCGCCGAGAGCCGCGACAAGAGACTTGAGCAGCGTCGTCTTGCCGGTTCCGGGACCGCCGGTGATAACGGTCACCTTGCTTTCGAGCGCGCATCGAAGTGCCCTGCGCTGCTCGCCGGAAAGCTCGACGCCGCTCGCCCGCTCTCCCGCCGAAAGCGCCCGCTCGACGACGGCGCGTCCGGCCGGACGGCCTCTGCTCAACTCCTTGAGGCGCGAGGCAACGCCGAGTTCCGCCTCGTGCAGGCGCTTTAGGTAAACGGCCAGATGCTCTTCGGCGGCCGGCTCGGCGAGCACTTCGCCGCTTTCGCGAAGTTCGTCGACGGCCTGGGATGCAAGCTCGACGTCCATCTCGAGGCCGTCGCGGAACTGGTTTTCCAGATACGCAAACGGCACGTAAACGTGCCCCTCTTCGGCCATCCGTTCGAGCAGGAAAAGAATCGCGGCGCGGGCGCGTTGGATCGAGTTGCGCGGGATACCGAGCTTCTCTGCCACCGCGTCAGCCGTGCGAAAGCCGATACCGTGGACGGTGCGCGCCAGGACGTACGGGTCGCGGCGCACGACTTCGAGCGAGTCCTTGCCGTAGATCTTGTGGATTCGCCGCGCGTAGGCCGCGCCGATTCCATGACCGCGAAGGAAGACCGTCAGCTCGCGAAGGCCGGACGAATCGCGCCATGCGGCGACGATCCGGCTTGCGACCACGGGACCGAGTCCGTGCACTTCGCGCACCCGTTCGGGATTGTCGTCCAGCACGCGGCCAAGCTCTTCGCCGAAGTGCTCGACTATACGCCGGGCGAGCGCCGGTCCGACGCCTTTTATCTCCGAGACGAGATAGCGCTCGATTGCGGCCACGCCCGCCGGACGCAGCGTTTCGAAATCGGTTACTCGGAACTGCTCGCCGTAGCGCGGATGCTTCTCGATACGGCCGCGCGCGCGGATTCCCGCGCCGACCTCGATTCCCGCCAGGTTGCCCACCACGGTGACGCGCCTGCGCGCCCCGCCCGCGTCTTCGCATTCGACGATCGCGACCGAGTAGCCGCTTTCGTCGTTGACGTAGAGCACGTGGTCGAGGGTTCCCTCGATCAGTTCTTCGGCCTGCTGTATCTCTGCCACGGCGGACTAAAGGATTGCGCGGACGGCGGGGGCGCGTAAAGCGGGCGTCGGCGCCTCGAGCGCGGCCTCATAGCCGGCGCGCGGCACTCAGACATCGACGGCTTGCCAGCGTCCGGAGTAAAAGCGGGCGGTCTTGAGAGTCGCGCGCACGATATAATCGGCGAGCAGCGACCACCAGATGAGAAGGATCGAACCCGAGCGGTGCCAGATAATAATCGTGAGCAGGAGCCTTAGCCCGTAAAATCCCGCCAGCGACGCATACAGCGGAAACCGCGAGTCGCCCGCGCCACGCAGCGCTCCGGTGAACGTCCAATCCATCGCCATCAGCGGCTGCGCGGCGGCGAGCGCGTACATGAACTCGACCGTGTAGGCGATCACCAGCCGGTCGTCGATGAACAGTCCGGCGATATGGCGCGCGAAGATGAAAATCACGATTCCCATCGCCGTCATCATCGCGATCGCCATCCGCACCGCTTCCCATCCCGCCTTGCGCGAGAATTCCGAATGGCGCGCGCCAAGCCCCTGCCCGACAAGAGTCGCGGCGGCGGCCGAAAAGCCGAATCCCGGCAGAAACGAGAGCGCGAGGATTCGCACCCCGATGAAGTAGGCCGCGACCTCCTTGTCGCCGTAGCTTGCGATGAATGCGACGTAGGCGACGAAGCCCAACTGGATTACGAGCTGCTCGATAGCGGCCGGATAGCCGACCTTCAGGATACGCCTGCCGAGATCGACGCGCGGCCAGAGCCGCTCCCATCGGAAATTCAGGACCATCCCGGGCATCGCCAGCGCCCAAAAGAAGACCACGCCGCCGACCACGTAGGCGATAAGCGTTGCGACCGCCGAACCGTCCACGCCCATCGCGGGAAGCCCAAGTCTGCCGAAGATCAGCACGTAATTCAGAAAGATCGCGAGCACGTCAACGATACCGCCGATCCAGAGCGGCGTTCGTGTATCGCCCGCGCCGCGAAGCGAGGCCGCGCACATCAGGAACACACCGGTGAACGGCTCGGAGACCATCACGATCTGCAGGTAGCGCGCGCCCATGTCCGCCATCGCGCCCTTCACCTGGAACAGCGTCATCGCGGGCCTTGCAAACACGATCACCGGAATCGCTATCAGGGTCGAAACCAGGACGCCCCAGACCACCGACTGCTTGAGCGCCTCTTCAGCGTTGTCGTGATCGCCGGCTCCGATAAAGCGCGCGACCAGCGCCACGGCGCCGGTGCCGACCGCCGCGATTCCCGCGCGCACCGCGCCGAGGATTTGCGTGGCGAGCCCCACCGCTCCGACCGCTTCCGCGCCCAGCCGCCCCACCATCAGCATCGCGGCGAGGCCAAGGATGGAATCGAGGGCGAACGACAGTATCACCGGCCACGCGAGCGCCCACACCTCGGCGCGCATGCGCTCGAGCGGCGGCAGCACCATGGCACTGCGGGCCTGTTCCGAAAGCTCGGCAACCGGCTCAAACAATTCTGACATCGGCTATCGCAGTTAGGCCAGTCCGATGCCCCGCAGTCAAGCGCAAGCCGCCGGCTGTATCGAGCGCGCGTGGCTGTTTTTTGATTCGCCGGCAAACCTGCTGCCCTCGGATTTGCCTTTCAGCTATATATCGCCGGGTGAGGTGTGAAGGGTGATGCAGGGCGGTGCTGAAGCGCAAGCGTCTTCGCAATCCGTTGGCGGCCGCAGACTTATCCCGGTTCTGTTCGCGAGCACGCTGGCGACCGCGGCGGCAATCTACCTGCTTCGAATCGGCAAAGGCTCGCTTGCCGCCAACGAGACTTACAGCGCGTGGGCGGCCGCGATGCCCGGGATGGGCGCGATCCTGGCGATTCCGACGCACGTCGATCCCGGGCGCGAGCTTATTTACTACATCGCGCTCCATTACTACTCGCTCCTGTTCGGACTCGGTCCGACCGCCATCCGCACGCTTTCCACCATCTTCGCGCTTGTATCGATAGGCCTGGTATTCGCGCTCGCGCGGGAGATGTTCGACGATTGGAGCGCGCTCGGCGCCTCGGCGCTGTGGGCGTTCAATCCGGTCACGTACATCATGGCCGAGCGGGCACGCACCTATACGCTGTTCGCCGCGGTCGCGCTCGCGCAGTTCCTGATGCTGTGGCGGGTGCGAAAGCGGCCTACGCGGGGACGGGTTGCGGGATGCGGCGTGTTGGGCGGCCTGATGCTGTACACGCATCTGGCCGGCGTGGTGCTTGTCGCGACCGAGTTCGGGATGCTGGCGCGCGACTGGTTGCGCGGCCGGCGCGCCGCCGCGCCGTGGATAGCGATCGGAATCGCGCTTGTCCTGTTCGCGCCGTTCACGCCGGTGTTCCTGTCGCTCAGCGACACGCTGGTTTACGGCCACTGGCTCGATTGGATCGGCACTCCGGTTCATTACTCGAACACGGTCAAGGCGCTCGCGCTCGGGCTTGCGCTATGCCTGGGTCTATGGTTCCTCGTGAGCCGGAATCGCGAGGATGACGAACTGGAGCCGGTCAGATGGTGCGCGGCGCTGGCGCTGCTCCCTTTCGCGGCGTTTTACACCGGTTCGATCGTGCTTCGGCCGCTGATACATCCGCGCTACCTGATGCCGTGTTTCGCGATGCTCGCGATCCTGCTCGCGGGCGGTCTCGCGCATCTAAGCCCGCGCTTTCGCAACCTGGCCGTGGTGGCATTGGTGGGGATATTCCTGAGCCTGCTGCCGCTGGAGGCGTCGAAGGCCCAGCCGTGGGCGCAAGTCGCCGCTCAAGTGGCAAGCGCCGCCGAGGCTTCGCAGCCGGTATTTTTCGAAGCGGGCTTCATCTCGCCCGAAGCGATCCCGAACAGCGGATTTCCGCAAGGCTATTACACTGTTCCGTTCAACTATTATTTTCACGGCCCGAATCCGCGGGTCCTGGTACCGGCCTACGACGCGGAGGCGGCGCGCGCCAAAATCGCGCAGGAAGTCGCGTCAGCCGGCGGCGGATGGCTCGTTTCGTGGAAAACTCCGCGTTACGCGCGCGAGGAACTGCCGGACTCCTCCAGGTTCCACTCGCAACTCGTCGCGCACGGCGCGATGGTTACGGTTTACCGGATTACCCAGTCGCAGCCCTAGTCGCGCACTGCCAGCGGCGCGCCGCTGAGCGGCCACCCCGCGCCTACGAGGCCGCGCGGGGCGCCGTCTCGACCATCGTTTCCCACTGCGGGGCCGAACCGACCCGAATCGGCATGATCACCAGGCTCAGGCCGTGAAGCTGGAGCCAGCTCTGAAGCTCGAACGCGGTATGGTTGTGCAGGAAGCGCGCGACGAAGCCCTCGGCGTCGGCGCCGAAAACCAGCTTCCCAGCAAAGAACACGCAATGCTTGTAGATCCTCGCGACCTCCAGGCAGAGCTTTTGCAGTTCCTCGACCACGTCGGGTCCGAGCCCGGTCCTAAGCTCGGGATGGAACCCTAGCTGGGAGGCGAACTCGCAGTACGAAAGCATGTCCTCGTGCATGCGCTTGTCGAGCGCGTCCACTTCCTCGTGGCTCTTGAGTAGCGCGGAATCGACTTCGCCCACGCCCACGAACACCACGTTGCGAAACTCGTTGGGGAACAGTTGCTGGACCATCAGGAGCGTCGCCAGTCCGAGACCGTTGAAGCCGTTGACGAGCAGCACCGCGGTGGGCGCTTCAGGATCGCGCGGCGCCGGCTCCATCGCTTTTGCAGCGTAGAGCTTGGGGAGGATATCGGCTTCGAGCTGCTGCACCGCCCTTCCGACGCGCACGTAATGCTCGCGCACGAAATAGCACAGTGCGAACAGCCCGCTCGTGATCGCCACCGTGACCCATCCGCCCTCGTCGAACTTGATGAGCAGCGTGATGAGCAGGATGCTCAGCGTGAACAGGCATCCGATGCCGTTGACGAGAAGCTTGTGTATCCATCGGCGCTCGTTCGCGCGCTCCTTCCACCAATGGACGCTCATCCCGAGCTGCGAAAGCGTGAACGTAATGAAGACGTTGATCGCGTACAGGATGACCAGCAGTCCCACGCGCGCCTCGGTGCCGAGCAGAATCACGGCCGCCGCGATACCCATCGCGAGCACGCCGTCCGCCGTCACCAATCGCGTGCTCAGGTAGGAAAAACGCCGCGGCAGCCATCGGTCGTGCGCCATCGTGGCGAGCACCCGTGGACCGTCGATAAACCCGGTCTGCGCCGCCACGAACAGCAGCGCGCCCTCGGTAAGCATCGTGAAAGTGATAATCGGCATGCCCATGTTCAAGCCGCCGAGCTTCCAGTTGGCCGCGATACGCTCGAAGAGCACCGCGTTCAGAGTCTTGCCCGCGACCGGCTCGACATTCTCGAGCATATAGCCGAGCAGGATTCCGCCCGCGATGAAGGCGAGCGAAACCGCCATGTAGATCATCGTGCGCTTGCCGGTCTCGACCCGTGGCTCGCGCAGAATCGGAAGCCCGTTGCTAACCGCCTCGATACCGGTGTAAGTGCCGCCGCCCATGCTGTAGGCGGAGAAGAACACCACCGCAAGCCCGAGCCATCCGAGATTCTGCGCGCCGAGATGGACCTGCGAAACGGCGTCGTGAAGCACCGAGGGGATCTCGAAGCTTCGGCTCAGAAGCGCGTAGCCCACCAGCCACACGTGCATCACCACGAACGCAAGGAAGATCGGCAGCAACGAAAGCACGGACTCCTTCACTCCGCGCAGGTTCATCGCCACCATCAGGGCGACCACTATCAGCGAGACTTCGAGCTTGTAATGCAACATATGCGGCGGCAGGAAGCTGAAAATGGCGTCCGCGCCGCTTGCGATCGAGATCGCGATTGTCAGCACGTAATCGACCACCAGCGCGGTTCCCGAAAGCAGTCCCGGATAGGGACCGAGCAGTCGGGTCGCAACCAGGTATCCTCCGCCACCGCTTGGAAACAGCTCTATCGTCTGCGAATAGGAGGCCGCGATCACGAACACGGTCAGCGCCGTCATCATCGCCAGGAAGACGGCCAGATACTGATGATGCCCGAGTGCGAGGAATGCCTCTTCGGGGCCGTAGCACGAGGAGCTGAGACCGTCCGAACCGAGCCCTACCCATGCCAGGAACGCGACCAGCGAGAGCTTGTGAAAAATCCCGGGCTCTCTTACGTCCTTGGGCGGACCAAGCAATATGTGCCCTAAAGTGCGCTTCTCGCCCCGTTTTTCCCCGGGGGCGGGACTCTCAGGTTCCATCGGTGGGTTGGGAAATCCTCCTTGGGAATTGCAAGAAAAAAAATAAATTGCAAGGGAATGCGGCAAAAGCCGTCATCGAAGTAGTACTTTCGGATTAGATGGAATAGTGAATTCGGTCGAGTCCGAGTTGATAGCGCGCAGCGTCCAGCAAATTCTGCATCAACGCTATTACCGTCATCGGGCCGGTACCGCCCGGATTCGGCGTAATCCACCCCGCCACTTCGGAGACCGCGTCGAAATCGACGTCGCCGACGAACCGGCCGGGTCCGACCCGGCGAAATCCCACGTCGATCACGCATGCGCCCGGCTTAACCATGTCGGCGGTTATCAGATAAGCACGTCCCACATCCGCACCAACGCACGAAACCAGAATGTCCGCTTCCCGGCAGATCGAGGCAAGATCCCGCGTGTGCCGATGGCACCAGGTGACGGTCGCGTTGCGCATCCTGCCGCCCAGGATAAGGGCGATCGGCTTTCCCGCGATATCGCTTCTTCCGATCACCGCGGCGCGCTTCCCGTCCACGGGAACCTTATAATAGTCGAGAAGCGTAAGCACACCCCGCGGGGTGCATGGAATGAATCTGCCCCATTGGCCACGGTAAAAACCGATTACGGCGCCGGCCCCGACCGCGTCAACGTCCTTGTCGGGCGCAATCGCGTCGAACAGGGCAAACTGATTTACGTTTGCGGGAAGAGGCAATTGCAAAAGAATTCCGGTAATCGCGGGGTCGTCGTTCAAACCGCTGATTGTCTCGAGCAACGATTCGGTGGTGACCTGCTCGGCCCTGAGCTCGACGACCCTGCTCTCGCATCCCATCTCGCGGACAAGACGGCGCTTGTTGCGCACGTACTGGCGCGAGGCAGGTTCGTCGCCGACCAGTATCGCGGCGAGAACCGGAACGCAACCGTGCCTTTCCTTCAGTTCCGCGGCGTGGCGGCGCACCTCCGGCATCAGAAGCTCGCTCACGAAACGCCCGTCCATGACTATCGCAGCCATCGTTTTCGTCACGGAAATATAGCATGCGCGGCGAGCCGACAAACCAATCCACAACCCGGCGCTCGCCGCTTGACGCGCTGTGGGAAAAGATCCGGCTTGGGCGGCCGGCTTTTTCTCGTTTCGTCGCGTTATGGCGGATAGAATCGGCGGACTGATGAGTTCAACGATGCGAACGCCGCTTCATGCGGCCCATCTGAGACTTCGCGCCCGCATGATCGCGTTCGCGGGCTTCGAGATGCCCGTCAGCTACAGCGGCATCATCGACGAGCATCGCGCCGTGCGCGCCGCGGCCGGCCTGTTCGATCTTTCCCACATGGGCGAGTTCGAAGTCTCGGGTCCGCATGCGCTCGAACTGCTCGAGCTCGCGCTCACCAACTCCGCCGCGCGCCTTCGCGAAGGCCGCGCCCAGTACACCCTGATGTGCGCCGAGGACGGCGGCGTGCTCGACGATCTGATCGTTTACCGTATCGGCGCCGAGCGTTACATGCTGTGCGTCAACGCGGCCAATCTTCCGATCTATCGCGAATCGCTCATGGCGTTGAATTCGCGACGCGCCGAGTTTCGCGACCTGAGCCCTGAGACGGCGCTGGTCGCCGTGCAGGGACCGCGCGCCGCGGCGTTGCTCGGGTCGCTCGCGTCGTTTCCAATCCAGGCGGTTCCCGCCTTCGGCGTCGCCGAGGGCAAAATCGCGGACGTCGCATGCCTGGCCGCTCGGACCGGCTATACGGGCGAGGACGGCTTCGAACTTTTCGTCGGGGCGGAGCTGGCCGAACGGCTGTTCGCGGCGATTCTCGAAAGCGGCGGCGCGTTCGGGCTCAAGCCCTGCGGATTGGGCGCGCGCGACACGCTGCGGCTCGAAGCAGCGCTCCCGCTCTACGGCCACGAACTCGACCGCGCCACGTCGCCGCTCGATGCGCGCCTCGACACGTTCGTCAAGTTCGGGCGAGGCTTCGTCGGAGAATCGGCGCTGCTCGCTCAGCATGAAAGAGGACCGGCAAAAGTCCTGGTCGGCCTCGTCACCGACGATCGCAGAACCATCGCGCGCCAGCATTATCGCATCCTGAGCGCCGGGCGCGAGATCGGCGCCGTCACGAGCGGGACTTTCGCGCCAACGATGGAGCGGCCGATCGCGATGGGTTATATCGGCGCGGCTGAACCGCACGCGCCGGGCACAAAAATCGAAGTCGAGGTCAGGGGCAAGGCCGTTCCGGCCACGGTCACAGCGCTTCCGTTTTACAGGCGGCCACGGAGAACCGCCTGACGTGCAGAGTTATACTTGAGGCATCGCCGGATTCGACGGCGGAGACGGTTTATATAGATGAGGTTCATGCCACAGACGGACGCCGATATCGCCGCGATGCTGCGGACGATCGGCGTCGAACGGATCGACGATCTCGTCGCGCACGTGCCGCAGAGCCTTCGCGCGCGCGCCGCGATACGGCTTCCCGCCGGGCTCGCGGAGTCCGAGGTCGCCCGCGAAATCGCCGCGCTCGCGGCGCAAAACGCCGGCGCCGACGGTTTCGTGAGCTTTCTCGGCGGCGGATATTACCGCCATTACGTGCCGGCCGCGGTTCGCGCCGTTACCTCGCGCGCCGAGTTCGCGACCAGCTATACGCCCTATCAGGCCGAGGCAAGCCAGGGCACGACGCAAGCTATCTTCGAGTTCCAGACGCTCATCACGCAACTGACCGGGCTCGAGGTCGCCAACGCCAGCATGTACGACGGCGCCTCGGCCACGGCTGAAGCAGTCCTGATGGCGCGGCGGATTTTGCCCAAGCGCTCGCGCGTCGCGGTTTCACGCGCGCTATGGCCCGACTACCGCGCAACGATCCGCACTTACCTGAGCGCTCTCGACAACCTGGAAATCGTCGAGCTTCCGTTCGATCCGAAAAGCGGCGCGACCGATCTCTCGTCGCTTGAAAGGGTTGCCGACGAACGCCTGCTCGCGGTCGTGCTCGGCTATCCGAACGGCTTCGGCGTAATCGAACCGCTCGGACGCGCGGCCGAGATCGCGCGCGGCGCTGGCGCGCTTACGATTTCGGCCACGGCAGAGGGAATCGCGCTCGGCCTGCTCAAGCCGCCGGGTGAACTCGGCGCCGATATAGCGGTCGGCGAAGGACAGAGCTTCGGGCTTGCGGTCGAGTTCGGCGGTCCCGGCGTGGGATTCATGGCGGCGCGCGGCGCTCACGTGCGCCAGATGCCGGGACGGCTGGTCGGCGAGACGCGCGACCGCGACGGCAACCGCGCCTTCTGCCTTACGCTCGCCACGCGCGAGCAGCATATCCGGCGCGAGCGCGCGACTTCGAACATCTGCACCAACCATTCGCTGTGCGCGCTCGCGGCGACCGTGTTTCTTTCAGTGATGGGACGCCGGGGACTTCGCGAGCTTGCGGAGCGCAACGTCGAACTGGCCCATCAGGCGTGCGCGACGCTCGAAGCCGCGGGAATCCCCGGGCGGTTCACCGCGCCTTTCTTCAA